>JACSRR010000156.1 GCA_014879635.1 Ignavibacteriaceae bacterium
GAATTAACACTCATACCGTCTATAAAAATTCCCGGAATGAGTGAAAAATTTGTCAAATTTACTTTTATCACGCCCAGATTATTGATTATCATCATTTCATTAAGGCTGTTTATCACAGCATCTGCAGGGTTCTGGGTTAAAATCAATGAATCAGTAACATTTAAAGTATTTGAATTAATTTTGTAGAGCGCTCCCCCCGAATCAGATTGGTCATATCTACCGGTACAAACCGCATAGACTGTAAAAATACCGTCGGCAACCAAATTCACGGGATTAATCCCTACTTCAATAGTTTTTTCAACGGTTTCAGACGCAAGATTAATCACTGTTACAGTATTTCCGCTACCAAATCCCGAATTTGCAACAAAAAGCCTTCCGTTCTGTTCTTTGATATCTTCCGGATAAGAACCAACTACTATTCTCTTTTCTATTGTCTTCGAAATTGTGTTCAACTTTAACACTTCACCTGCCAAACTTGTAACATAAATTGTTGTAGAGTCCTTTGCCCATATTCTACGGGGAGCGCCGGTTGCACCCAAATCGATAAATCCTTTCGATTTAAAAGTGTTTACATCAATAATTTCTATTTTGTTTGATACACTAACAGCAATGAACCCTGTTGATCCACTGATAACAATATCATTTCCCGTATCTCCTAAATCCATTCCGCCATTTGCTATTGAATATAGATTATTGTAAATACTGTCATTTGTGTAGTTGTAGAAGGAAATTGATGAATTATTTTGACCAAATAATCCTTCGTTTAAAATATACAACCCTTTGTTGACGCCCGGAATGGACGGAATAACCGGTGAAGATGAATCTTTACATCCTGTTAAAATCAACAATACAGAAAAAAGAATTGAAAATTGTGCTTTTTTATTAAGCATAGTAAATTAGTCCTTGAAAGTAAGTGAGATTGATAGATGCCAACTTCTGAGAGGCATCGGGAATGATTGAATAATTAAATATTCCGTGTTAAAAATATTATAAACAGTTACTCCTGTGGTTATGTCAAAATTCTTAAAGCTGAATTTGTATGAGGCAAACGCATCAAAAATTACATAAGACTTAAGCGAATAAAGTGGGTCATTGTCAGCAGTGTAAAAACTTTCAGATGAGCCAATCATCGAAATTCCTGCTTTAGCTTGTTCCGAAGTAGTAAATAATGAACCCTTTATAATATGCTCCGGCGAATAAAGTAGCATTTTGCCGTAAGAAAAATCATTTGAACTAACCGCCGAGCGGTTCTCTGTTTTAGTGTAATTATATATAAAAGTGAGATTTATTAACCCGCTGTTTGAATAATAATAGTACGCAGTTTCTATCCCTGAAGCAGTCATTTCTTTCAAATTTCGAGGCACTTGAAATGCAATAGAAGCAGGCACCCAAATTATTTTATTTTCGCCCAAGGTATTAAAGTAGGATGTTTTGAATTGGTGTAACCCAAAAAATTGTAACTTAGCTTCAAAGTTTATATCGAAACCCGAATAGTTCTCCCCTTTTATTATTGATTGTCCAAAAACTGCAGAGTAATATTTTTCATTAAATGTGGGTTGTCTTTTTGCAGAGAAATAGTTTGAAGTTAGTTTAGCGGGGAAATTTAAAATTGAATCAATAACTACTCCGGCATTAAAAGAAGTTACTCCTTTTGACTCGCCTGTAGATTCGTCTTCATACTCAAAACTTATTGCAGGGTGCAGACTAATTGAACTACTGAAGCCGGAGTTTCTTATCACTGTAAAGGCACCGCTTAAATAAATTCTATGCAACCTCCTGTCTAATTCAGTAGGTGTTTTTTGACTCGAAAGTAATCTTTTAATACCGCTTAACCCTGAATAATCAAAGTCATAACCAATTACGGCTGTTGTTTGAGATGATTTATACTTAACTCTATTTACTGTAGAGAATGAGCGAAATAGTGTGAAATCGGATAAATCTCCAAGAAATATATCCCTTGAGATATCATCTAAATTGTTTTCTTGGTAATTTAATGAGAACGCATTGTAAAAACTGAACTCATCTCCACCGCAATACTCATTTCCTGCAGAGAACAGAAATGATTTATTTTCTGAGAAAGCAAAACCTGAATTCTGATTGTTAACTACAACAAAGCCGGGAATTCCCGAAGTCATATTTTTATAATTAGAATAAATCTTGGTTACATTTTTCTCTGTTAAAAAGTTCAAATTTGCCGAAATATAGGTCTTTGAGAAATAAGCATTTTCCCTCTCAAACACTGAATTTCCAAATTTATAATCAAATCTGTTAGAAGAATAAGCCCTTTCAAAATTTGCGAATCCCGATATTGTTGTTGTAGCAAAATTCTTTTTGATGTTTAAACTTCTAAGTCCGTCAGAAGAATATTTCAAATTTGTGTTAATATCGTTTTTAGCAAAATTATCGCCGGATATTTTAATTAACCCTCCCGGAGAAATGTATCCATATTGCTCATCGCCTGTTTTTAGTATCTCAATTTTATCAACATCAAACAGACTTAAACTGCTAAAATCAAAAACACCTGTTCTCATATCATTAACTCTCATCTCGTTAAAGAGAACTATAGTATTTTCTCCTCCCATTCCCCGTGAAGAGACAATTTTAATACCGCTTAAACCGCCGTAATCTTTAACATTTAATGAACTGCTCTGTTTTATTAAATCGCCGATTGACGAGTAAAACATTTCTGTTTCACTGTTTATATCAATTAATTCAGCGCTAACAGAAGAATTTGAATTATTCTGTGAACCGGTTATTTCAACTTCAGAAACAGCAACTGTTTTAGGCAGGAGGAAAATAGTATCCAAACTATTTTTGAAAGTAGCAAGAAATGATTTTTCCGTGAAAGCTAAATGAGAGATTAAAACGAAAGTATTATTTGCTTCTGCCGGAAGGGTAAATTTACCGTCTTGAGATGAAAATCCCGAATAAGAGCCCGATTTAATGATTGCATCGCTAACAGGTATAGCAGTTGATGAATCAATCACAATGTAATTTTGTGAAATGACCGTGGTTGAGAAAATTAATATTAAGAAGAAAAATTTCATATTACCTGTTAGAATTAGAAACAGGTAATCTGCCCCGGGTGGGCATGGAAGAAAATCATAGAATTCCGGCAGCCTTTTACGCGAAGGCAGATTACCTCTAATTTGCGGCAGGTTTCCTGGCTTAGGACTCCGGTTTCACCTTCCCGCCATTTTTAATGACAGTGGTTATCTGAAACCTTCAATATCCTTTACAGTTGCGCGACAGCTCCGGCATTTCACCGGAATTCCCTTTTAACCCGCTTTGTGATTTGAACGGGCACCGTAAATTTTTATTTATGTCTCAAATGTAAACTAATTCTCGACGATTGTCAAATTAAATCTTTTCTTATTCCCCTTCACTCCCGGTCCTTTCCGGCTTAATGGATTCTTCGGTGGCAAAAAATAATTTAACCGCAGAGCTCACAGAGAGCACAGAGAATTTATTAGTAAAAAAAATTTAGTAGTACAAATAATTTCTATGCTATCAGATATCTGCCACACCTCTATAAATTATTTAAGTAGAGAGCACAGAGAAGCTCTTATTTTTTTATGTTTGATTTACTGATATTCAATTGTGAAAATAAAGCTAAAGGCGTCATAAGTTTTTAGTAAATAAAGCAAACAATTGCCTAAGCGTCCCTAAAGGGTGTCGTATCTTTGTTTAATTCAATATAATGAA
>JACSRR010000471.1 GCA_014879635.1 Ignavibacteriaceae bacterium
AAGAAGAATTACTTCATTAACATCATTTTAATCTGTTTACTAAATTTACCTGCCTTTAATTCAAGGATGTAAACACCACTACTCAAATTTTTTCCGTCAAATACGGTTTCAAAGTTTCCGGCTTCTGAATATCCCTCTTTGATTAAGCCGACCAAATTCCCGATTACATCATAAACTTTTAGCGAAATATTTCCCGCCTCCGGAATAGAAAACCTGACAACTGTTGAAGGGTTAAACGGATTTGGGTAATTTTGTTCAAGTGAAAAACTGAGAGGTAATCCTTCATTATTTTCAATTTCTTTTATTGAAGTTACAACCGGATATTTAGCCCTTGCAGCAGCAACTGAACTCCTTAAGCCGTCTAATGAAGTACCTCCAGCAATAACAAACGCAACGGTAAGTTCTGATCCGGCAGAAATATTATACGGACCGGCAGAAATTACATTAGATACATCGCCGGTACCTGCGGATAATTTACCGCTTAATCCGCTTGAAATTGATTGCCATTTTTCAGTTGCACTGTATCCGTCATAAATTCCCCACGAAGCATCACCCGCATTGTTAATAGCCCAATAACCGGGAGATCCTTCAGAAATTAATGCTACGGCAACCTTTTTAGTAGTGCTTGTGCCGGTGTATTCTACATATCCAAAATTTCCGTCTTGACTCCAGTCTGCCCTGTCACCCGAGCCGTCAACTAAATCCCAATCAAAAAATAAGCCTGCATACATACCGGTAATCTCCGAACCGCTTGTATTTTTCATTGTGTATTTCATTATGATGTAATTTTCATCGGTAACATCCGAAAACGAATAAGAATCAAGCATTATTTCTAAACCGAGTTGATTAGAGCCACCGGAAGCATCACTGAAAACTACTCTTGACTCAACATCAGCCCTGTTGCCCGGAATCTTAATTTGTAGAGGCTGTATCCGTGTAAAATGTTGGTCTTGTACACTTTGATTTGATCCTCTTGCGGCATTTAATAATTTAGTTGGACCTGTACCAATAATCAAAGAGCCCTCAAAAAGTATTGTTCCTCCGCCATTAAATGTAAATCCGCTCCCTTTTGTATTGTTCGGATAATCTGCGTAACCTAAGTTTCCTTTGCTTGTTATAGTAATAGCAGTGTTATTGCCGCTAACTGTGCCATAAGTTGTGTTAACCGGAAATGTAAACATTTGGAAATCAGAATAATTGGCGTCCGTAATTCTTATTAAGAATGTTAAATCTTGGTCTGCGGGTATTACATTAGCAAGTGTTATATGAAAAGGTGAAGCAGAATTGCTAAATGTTTGGTTTGTTAATAAAGAACCCGCATTAATTATTGGATTTTGGGTAACTGTGGCATAGTTACTCTGTGAAAATAATTCAATCTGAAGAGAGGAAGTCTGTTGTAAGTAATTTAATCCGGCAATAGCCAAAGTAATTGTTTCACCCGGTTCAAAAATGCCGTCTCCGTTACCGGTTACTTCATCGGATAAAACAAAATCGTTAATTCTTACCGAAATAAAATTTGTATTACTCAAAGCTTTAAGAGCATTAATCCTCCCCGAACCTAATTTATAGTTAAAAACAGGGTTAACATTGTAAATATCGTCTGTAGAAACTCTAACTTTTTCAGCTGCCTGAACGGCAGTTAAATTCGGAAAATTTGCCATAACCAAAGCAACTAAACTTGATACTAACGGCGATGCCATTGAAGTGCCGCTTAGTGTTGCATATACATTGTTTTGCCAAGTATTGTACATACTCTGACCCGGAGCAGTAACATCTATACTGTATCCGTAATTTGAAAAGGAGGCTTTAGCGTCAGAAGATGCCGAAGCAGCAACTGAAAACACATGATTATATCCGCTCGGGAAATGAGCATTCTGAGAGTTTGAATTACCCGCAGCTGCAACAACTAAGGTACCTTTGTTTAAAGCATAAAGTATAGTCTCTTGACCAAATATAGAATAACCTCCGCCACCCCAACTACAATTAACTATATGTGCCCCGTTATCTGCTGCATAAACAATTCCTTCATACCCGTACATAATATAGGGCTGACCGCTTGAAGGGTCACGGGTATCATTTCTTGATGTTTTTACTATCATTAATTTAGATTTTGACGCGAGAGAAGAGACACCCACTCCATTGTTAGATACTGCCGAAGATAACCCGGCAACATGAGTACCATGGTCGGGTTGGTCTTCCATCGGGTCATTATCAGGAGTACCGTTTGATCCGCCAAAATCCCATCCTCTTACATCGTCAATGTATCCGTTACCATCGTCATCAATTCCGTTATTAGGAATTTCTCCCGGATTACTCCAAATATTACCTGCTAAATCAGGGTGATCCCAATCAGAACCGGTATCGTTAATAGCAATTACAATATTTTCGCTTCCTTGATTAATATCCCAAGCTTCGTAAGCATTTACTTTTGGAAGATACCATTGTTGCGAAAGTGAAGGGTCATTCGGAATAAAATTAATTGCATAAGCAAATCTTGGTTCAGCCCACTCTATTCCGGGAGAATTTTTAATTTTTGAACTGATATATTGTGGGTCGTAATCTTTATCATATTTTACAGATATTATTCTCGAAAGTCCCGCCTGTCTATAAGATAAATTTTCGGAAGTGAAAAGGACTTTCACCTCTTTGATTCCCAAATAAGTTAAATTTTGTAATAACGGTTCATTTAAATTTACGCTGCCAAACATATCAGTATTAACATCGTAGTTTAATTTGATTATTAATTCGCCGCTTATGTAAGCAACATCGCCTTTTTTGATAACACCACCGCCGGCATACAAAGAAAAACTAAAAAGAGTTGTAAGTATAAGTAAAAGTAACTTACCTTGAGATTTCATCAAAGACCTCGTTATTTGAGAAACAATAGAAATGATATTTAACCTTCAAATTAGACAAAAAAAATGTAATTCAAAAGCCAAAAATTAAAACAAGCTTTGTTATGGCTTAAATAGGGGTTATCTTTGGCTTATTGGATTTTTCGGTGGCAAAAAATAATTTAACCACAGAGTTCACAGAAATTAAAGGTATCGTCCTAAATAGGGTTGTCACTAATTTACTAAATTATTAACAGCAGAGATAACACAGAGGGAAATGTTAGGGGTTTGGGAGTGCGGGGTTGAAAAAAGAGTTCTTGGCTCTGATGAAGTCGGGATTGAGCGGAGTCAAAATGACCGGGCAGTGAATTATTTTTAAGATTTATATCAATTCGATTTAATTTAACATGCAACCGCCTCAGGGGTCGAACAAATCTGAATTTATTTTTTTACTATAAATATGTGACACCTCCGGCGTCAGAAATTGAATTTTCTACCCACTATCCAGTGCAAGCACAGCGAACTACCCACTAATTTTTCCTTTTAACCCCGAACTCACGCACCTCGAACCCAGAACTTTTTTTCGTTTCGCCCCCCTTCACTCTTCACTGCTCCCGACCCTGTCGGGATCGCAACTATCCACTATCAACTATCCACCACCCACTAAATGAAAATGCGCCTTTTTGCCTACAAACACTATGGCATAAGCCTTTAAACTTTCTAATTCACTTATTTCAGGTTTATGTAAATAACGGGTTACTTGTTCTTTGGCTATTTCCATTGTTTTGGTTAGTTTTTTTGACTCGCTCTTTTTTAAGTACTTTAACTCTATTAAAAACTGATATTTAACCTTATTCGG
>JACSRR010000448.1 GCA_014879635.1 Ignavibacteriaceae bacterium
GCGGGGAGACAAAAGGGCTGTATCTTTTTTTAATTATTTTTTTTGCCACCGAAAAATCCAATAAGCCAATAAAAGATTTTGAAAAAAGATTCAATTCTCCTTAAATTAAAAATATGAAATGTATATTTTGTGAAATTGCTTCAAGCAATGCCCCAAGTTTCAATATTTACGAAGATAACGAAATAATTTCGTTTTTAGATTTAAATCCCCGTTCACCCGGGCATACATTAGTTATACCTAAAGCTCATTACGAAAATTTTTCAGAAATGACACCTGCAATTTTTTCGGCATTCTTTAGTCGTTTACAAATTATTGCAATGAGAGTAGAAAAAGCATTAGGAGCTGACGGGTATAACTTAATATGTAATAACGGCAGGGCAGCAGGTCAAACTGTTTTCCACTGTCATTTTCACATTATACCAAGATTTTATGATGATAACTTAAGATTTAAGATGCCCATTCTAAATTATGATAATCAGAAATTCAAATCAACTGCAGAATTAATAAAAAACACCGAGTTATAGAGGCATTGAATATGGAAAAAAAAATTAGAGTATTAGTTGCTAAATCAGGTTTAGACGGGCACGACCGGGGTGCAAAGGTTATTGCAGCAGCTCTAAGAGACGCCGGTATGGAGGTTATTTACACCGGCTTAAGACAAACCCC
This sequence comes from Ignavibacteriaceae bacterium, assembly GCA_014879635.1. Classification (GTDB taxonomy): domain Bacteria; phylum Bacteroidota; class Ignavibacteria; order Ignavibacteriales; family Ignavibacteriaceae; genus BA9. Next base: position 667 of record JACSRR010000448.1, read on the forward strand.
CGAAATGATAGTTGAAGCAGCAATTCAAGAGGATGTTGATGTTATAGGCATTAGCGTTCTTTCAGGCGCTCACATGACCATTCTTCCACGGATATTTAATTTAATGAAAGAAAAGGGAATTGACGATGTTCTATTAACCGGCGGCGGAATACTTCCGGAAGAAGACATCAACAAATTAAACGAGATGGGTGTGGGTAAATTATTCACTCCAGGAGCATCCACTTATGAAATATCGGATTATATAAAGGAATGGGTGCAAAACCATCCCAGAAATTGAAATCTTATTTTAAGGAGGTAAATATGAAAAATATTTTACTTTTGTTTGTACTTTTTTTAACATCCAATATTTACTCGCAAACACTACTTCAAACCTACCCTCTTCCGTTGTCTCCATACTGGAATTCAGCGTACGGAATGACATACATGGGGGGGAAACTTTGGATTTCGAGTGGTTCTACTACAAATGCAGGTAGAATTTACGGATTAAATTTAGAGGGTCAAATATCTGATTCAATTCAGCATGTTTATGGAATTGTACGAGCCTCGCAGGGGTTAGCTTACGACGGTTCTCATTTTTGGTATCTCGTACAAACTGCCTCAAGAGTTATCCTATACAAGATTGACCCCGCAAACGGAACAACTTCTGACTCAATTTATATTCCGAGCATCTATTCAGGCGGTGTAGCTTGGGACGGCTCAGCTTTTTGGGTTTCTGTTTATTTCCCGAATAATCGTGCAAGTATCATAAAAATTGACCCGGTTACAAAATTACAAGTAGATTCTATACCCGTTTTTGGTACTCAACCAACCGGAGTTACCGTTAAGGGTGATACTCTCTTCTATGTTATGGATGGTTTTGAGGGTGATGCTGAAAGAATTTATGCAGTTAGCTTAGCTACTAAAGATACTCTTTTCAGTTTCAAAGTACCGGAAGTGCCGGGTCAAAGGCAAAATCCGAGAGGATTAGCTTGGGACGGTAATAACTTTTGGTTATTAGCTGAACCTATGGGTGTCAGTACCGGAAGGGCTCTTTTCAAGTATGATTTATCCGGCGGAGGTTCCCCCTCAATTCAACTTCTCACCTCATTAATTGATTATGGTAATGTTGTAATCGGAAATAATAGCTCAATTCAGGCATTTATTAAAAATAACGGAACGGCAGATTTAGTGATAGATTCATTATTTATTTCATCGCCTGAGTTTACTGTTGAAACAACGCTACCTTTAACAATTGCGGCAGGTGCTACATCTCCCTTGAATGTTAAATTTACTCCTACTGAATTTAAGTTTTACACTGATTCAATAAGAGTATATCATAACGATATAAATTTTCCGTTTAATGTAATAAGATTGAGAGGGCAGGGTTTATATCCTTCAGGATTTTTAACAATTTCGCACCCTCAAGTTGATTTCGGCGGAAAAAGAATTCACAGTACAAGTTATAATACAATTAGATTAACAAATGGCGGAAATCTTCCGTTAGTTCTTGATTCACTCATTTTTGGGTCAGAAACATTTTATTTCTGGCAAAAGAATATTCCCGGCACAATAAACACTTTGGAATACTTTGATTTAAATATTTGGGCGAAACCTGACCAATATCTTACTTTTAATGACACACTCACAATCTACTCAAATGCACAAAATGGTTTAGTTCAAACCGTTCCTGTTTCTGTAACCGGAACAACATTTGATTCAACTTTAGGTAATAAATTATGGGAAGGCGTTATTCCAAACAACGGTTCTGTTTCTTTCCAAGATTTATCGGCAAGGTTTATTAAAAGAGCTGTTGATTTTAACGGTGACGGAATTAACGATATGATTGTAACAACCGACAATTATCAGGTTATTGCATATAACGGTAATAGTTCAGGAACTGCCGATATTCTTTGGCGCTTTAATTTAGCTCCAAACAACAATAATACGGGTAATGTAGAGAGATTGCTTTCACTTCAAATTTTTGAAGATATTGATAATGACGGTATTAGAGATATTCTCGCAGGAAATACCGGCGGTGGTGAAACAGTTTACGCAATTAGTGGTGCAACCGGTGAAAAAATCTGGTCGTATGGTGACTCAGTCAATTTTGACAATGGAGATATAAACGGTCTGGCTTCAAATATTGATTTTACAGGCGACGGTTTTCCTGATGTTTTAGTTTCAGCATCAGGCAATGAATTTACCGGTAATGGTAGATTTTCAGTTTATTTGCTGAATGGTAAAACAGGACAAGAAGTTTGGCAAATTAATCAGTTCCCTGATAGAAAAATGAAAGATGCTATTGTGGCTTTTCCCGGTGGTGGCGCTTTTGCAACAAGACGAGCAAATGTAAGCGCCGCTGAAATTCAAGGATTTAATTCTGCAGGAAATATTGTATGGACCACAAATGTTGACCGTACATGTTGGGGTATGACAGTCGGTTATGATTCTATAGGTCAAAAATATATTGTTTATGCGGGTGATATTAACGGTAAAATATATGCACTTGATGCTAATGAAGGTAGAGTATTGTGGACAGGAACAGTTAACGGAGGTTTTGTTGAAGATATTTTCCTTATTTCGGATGTTGACGGTGACGGTACAAATGATTTGCTGATTTCGGCACTTTCTCCTTTCTTATATGTATTGAGCGGAGGTAACGGAAGCACTTTAATGGTAGGTCAAACCGGAAACAATATTCTTGGTGCAGCTGAATTAGGCGATATAAATGCAGACGGTATTCCCGAGGTTGGTGCCGCATCTTTGGACAACAAAATCTATGTCTTTGATACAAAAACCGGTAATCCTCTGTTTTCTTATGCTTTTGGAGCAGGCACTAATTCTTTTGCTGCTGAATCAATTTGGATGATGGATGATGTTGACGGTAACGGCGTAAACGAATTTATGGCAGGCTCAAGAGACGGAAAAATTGTTGCTTTTTCAGGAGGAACTGATATTCCGGTTTCAAATAGAGATTTTACCACTTATCATCCTTCACAGTATGAATTCTGTCTCTTATACACATCT
>JACSRR010000193.1 GCA_014879635.1 Ignavibacteriaceae bacterium
AGATGTGTATAAGAGACAGGTCTAAACTCATACGCAAGTTTTTTTATAACAGAATTTAAAATTTCAACATTCGCATAATATAAGGCATATTTTTTTATATCCTCAAATTTTAATAAACCTGTTAGCCATTGCTGGTTATCTATTTTAAAATTAACTTTAAACTTATCAATTTTACCAAAAGGAGATGATAACGATATTACAGCACGATGTAATTCTCTAACTTCACTTCTAGTCCAGGCATGCCTTAAGTTGTTTATTCTTATTCTTGTTCCTGTTTTCCCTTCAGTAAAGACTTTAGCGTTTCTTGTTATTAATGTTATTTTTTTATTTTTTAATAAATCATCCTTCTCGAATTCTGTCCAATCTATTTTCAAAAAAACTTCTTTTGAACCCTCTGCTTTACTTACCAATTCAATGTCATAACCTAATTTGTGTACACCAAATCTACCTATCCCTTTTTCACCAATTGGTATTCTTATATTATCGTCAACATTTATTATGGATTTGATGATTTTTAACTTATTGTCACTTCCTGGTTGCATCCATACCTTCTCAATAATATCAGCGTTCATTCCAATGCCATTATCAATTATAACTATCTCACCTTCTTTTTGATTATCAACTTTCTTCATAAGCACAACGACTGATGTCGCAAATGCGTCATATGAATTTTTAACAAGCTCAATTAATGCAATGCTTTCATTTCTAATTAACTGATCACCTAATTGTAATAACAATCTAGCTTTAGGCTGAAATATTAGTTTCTTTCCCATCTATATCCTAACTTTGATGTTTTTTGCAATGTTTTTTGACATTAGTGGCGGTACTGCATTACCTATTTGTCTGAAGATTGAAGTGCGTGAACCTTCAAAGAAAAAATCATCTGAAAAGGATTGAATCCTTGCTGCTTCTCTTACAGATATTGAACGAAGCTGCTTTAAATCAGGGTGTATATAATGATGACCATCCTTTGCAATATGGGCAATCATTGTATGAGATAAGTTTCCTTTTACAACAACTTTAAACCTATCAGTAAAGTCCACCGTGTTCTTAATTGTCCTCATCTCTTCTGGTAGTTCGCTATATTTTAAAATTTTATTCCTGTTTATTTTCTTGACAGCATATTTATAAATTTTAGAATCTTTATCGTTCAGTGGTCTCACTATGTTTTGTGTTACAAAATTAATTCCGTTTCTGATTTCAAAACTTGAAAGATATTTATTGGCAGCCTGCTTTGTATACCTGCCAATTTTTAGATCATCACCTGGTTTCAATATTGGTAAATCTGAAAATATATGCTTAACCTTCCATTTATTTTCTATTTTCTTAAACTCGGGATATTTGAAATTCTTTAAAGTTTTTTTCCATCCAATAACAATAACTCTTTTCCTTCTCTGTACCACGCCAAAATCCGCAGCATCCAGCGTTTTGTCGTCCATTTCATAACCAAGCCTTTTGAAATATTTTTTCATATTCCTGTAATACTTTCCATTATCAGAAGTATAAATTCCCGGAACATTTTCAAAAACAAAAACTTTGGGTTTATATTTCTTCAGAAATTTACCATACAGTTTATACAGGTATTTTCTTTCATCAATCTTTTTTCTTCCAGGTTTAGGTTTTTTCCTTACTGCAAGTGAGTATGCCTGACAAGGGGGTCCGCCAACAATTATATCTATTGTTCTTTTCTTGATAGCTTTTAAACTTATATTAATACTATCAAAAACAGATTTAATTGTTTTATCCGAGAGTTTTACATTTATAACAGTTTCAAGCAGTTTTGGAGGTAACTTATCATAAAGAACTTTTCTTGTAATGTCTCCTTTGAGATAATCAATATAGAATTTAAAATTCCTTTTTCCCTTAAGATAGTGATATGCTGTTCTTGTTTTTATTGTTTCGCAGGCATCTTTATCCATTTCAACATGGGCAATCGGTAAGAATCCGGCTTGCATAAACCCCTCGGACAAGCCGCCGGCTCCCGCAAATAAATCAATGAATGTGTATTTGGTGTTTTTCTTTGGCAAGGTGTAAGAGTATTTATATTGAGGCGATAAAACTAAGATTTAGTCCCTGTTTTGTCATGGTCCCCGGTTAAATTCTAACAAAAATAGAGCTTTTTAGCTAAAAAGTAAAGTCTTAATGTACCACCACTGTTAGGGGGGCAATGGGCCTACGGGGTCAGAAACGAATAAGTTCTTTTATGAAAGCTTTTGCTCTTCTTTGCGTCTTTGCGTGCTTTGCGGTGAAAGCTTTTGATTTTGATTCTCTTTGAGTCTTAGAGACCCTGACTTTCGCTTTTTGAAAGTTTTGTGTCTGCTTTTGGTTTTGATGCCGTAGAATAAAGATCCTGAAACGAGTTCAGGATGACTAATAGATATAAAAAAAAGCCTCAGTTGATTGCTCATCTGAGGCTTTCAAAATAATATTATAACAAAATCAGGCTTTAACTGTGTTTAATCTTTTCAGGGGTCTTTTAGAAGCGGGTCTTAAACCTGTTACGGGTTTGAGTGTCTTTTGCGCTTTATAAATATCACATGCCGATTGTAAATTCATCCAGAATTGCGTTGAGGTTCCCAAAACATATGAAAGTAATACTGCGGTTTCAGCTGTCATATCGCGTCTCCCGTTGATAAGAGTGTTTATTCTTTGCACAGGTATCTTCATTTGTTCAGCCAAAGCCACCTGCGATATACCCATTGGCATTAAAAACTCTTTTAACAATATTTCACCGGGTTTAACCGGTTCTCTGAATTTTGGGATCATAATTACTTGTTTAATATATTTAATGATAATCAGTGATTTTTACATTTACTGCGCCGGAATTTATCCATTTAAAAATTACCCTGTATTGGTCATTAATTCTGATGGAATAATATCCGTCAAGAGCTCCTTTTAGCTTTTCCAGCCTGTTGGCAGGTGGTATTTTGAGATCTTTTAAATCAGCTGCAGCATCTATCATATCCAGCTTTCTTTGAGCAATGGTCCAGATAACCATTGGTATTTTTCTGGCAGGCTTGGAATCCAGCCCGTTATAAATATCCTCTGTGGTTTTATCTGTAAAATTAATGATCACAACATTAATTTAACGCTTTAACGTATAACATTCAAGTAATAAAAGTTATCCCGTAATTTGGATCTGTATAAATTATGATTTATAGCGCATTTCTGTTTTCATTTAATCGACCCCTAAAGGCGCGGCTGCAGCAATGTGTCTTTTGTGCCTGTCCGAATCAGGTGTGGCCACTTCCTCTTAAGAAAGCTGCTGTGGCAGGCTGGCTCAGCAGATCTAATATTTGTGTCAGGCTCCGAAGGAGTAAACTAAGCCTGACACCTACAAAGGCAATCTATTCTCTGTGTGCCCTGTGGTTGAAGGCCTTTGATCTTGATTTGCGTTCTTCGCGTGTTTCGCGGTGAATGCTTTTGATCTTCTCTGCATGCTTCACGGTTTTGCGGTGAAGGCTTTTTGATTTTGATTCTCTTTGAGTCTTGGAGACTTTGTGTCTGTGTTTTGTTTTGATGCTGTAGAACAAAGATCCTGAAACAAGTTCAGGATGACTAACATAAATAAAAAAAAGCCTCAGCTGATTTCTCAACTGAGGCTTTAAAATAAAATCTGGCGACGACCTACTCTCCCACAACCCTGCGGTAGTAGTACCA
>JACSRR010000409.1 GCA_014879635.1 Ignavibacteriaceae bacterium
CTTTATGACAAGTATTTATTTTTTTGATGTTGAATATAATTTAATAACAAATTACCTTTACCCTCTGCCGCAGAATGCACCCGACTTAAATAAATATTTTATGCCGGTAACAGATAAATCAACAGTTCATTTTTTGTTAGAAGAGTACAGAAAATTAAAATTTTAACCGGCTCTAAAAAAGAACCGGTTTAATTTTACTATTAATTTAAGAATTTTTTGCGGCTAACTTTGCGTTTTTACGGTCAAGCTCGGTCAAATATCTTTTTCTGATTCTGATTGAATTTGGAGTAATTTCAACAAATTCGTCATCGGTAATCCATTCTAATGCTTGTTCTAAAGTCAAAATTTTTGGCGGTTCTAACCTGATGGCGTCGTCTGCTCCTGAAGCTCTAAAGTTTGTTAATTGCTTTGTTCTTGTAACATTTACAAACATATCCATTTCTCTTGAATTTTCACCGACAACCATACCCTCGTAAACTTTTGTACCCGGTGCCACAAAGAACACTGATCTTTCTTGAAGTTTGTTCATTGCATAAGCAGAGGCTTCACCGTTTTCCATTGAAACTAATGCACCTCTTGACCTGTTTTGTAATTCACCTTTGAATGGTTCGTAACTGTGAAAATTGTGGTGTAAAATACCCTCGCCTCTTGTATCCGTCAAAAATTCGGATCGGTAACCTATCAATCCTCTTGAAGGTACAAAAAACTCTAATCTAACATTATTGTTAAAAGGAAGCATATTTTTCAACTCCCCTTTTCTTTTACCCATTTTCTCAATTACTATTCCGGTAAAATCTTCGGGAACATCAATGATTACATGTTCAACCGGTTCGCTAACCACATCCAAAACCTTTTTAAGAATTACTTCCGGTCTGCTTACTTGGAGTTCATAACCTTCCCTTCTCATATTTTCAATCAGGATAGAAAGGTGTAATTCACCCCTGCCGCTCACTCTGAAAATATCAGGAGAATCAGTCATCTCAACTCTTAAGCCGACATTAGTTTTTAGTTCTTTAGAAAGTCTTTCACTCAAATTTCTAGTTGTAACCCATTTGCCTTCCCTACCGGCAAAAGGTGAGTTGTTCACAATAAAATTCATTGTGATTCTGGGCTCTTCAACAGCTACAGAATGAAGAGGTTCTTGGTCTGCCGGGTCACAAACGGTATCGCCGATATCCAAATCTTCTAAGCCTGCAATTGCAATAATATCACCTGCATGTGCAGAATCAACTTCTTTTCTGCGAATATTTTCGAACTGATAAATCTTTGTAATTTTTGCGTTAAGTTTGTGCCCTTCTCTTGTTATTAAAACAATTGGGTCATTCATTTTAAGCGAACCTGCGTGTACTTTACCTATCCCGATTCTGCCTAAATAATCGTTGTAATCAATTGCAGAAATAAGCATTTTGAAAGGTTTATCCATATCGGCGGCAGGAACAGGAACAGATTCTATAATTGTGTCTAAAAGAACTCTGAGGTCTTCAGAAGGGTCATCTAATTCTTTTTTTGCAATTCCTTGTTTTGCAATTGCAAAAATATAAGGGAAATCTAACTGAAAATCACTTGCTCCCAAATTCACAAAAAGGTCAAAAACTTCGTTTAATACTTCATGAGGTCTTGCATCTTTCCTGTCAATCTTATTAATAACAACAACAGGTTTAATACCGAGTTCAAGAGATTTTTTAAGAACAAATTTAGTTTGAGGCAAGGGTCCTTCTGCTGCATCAACAAGCAATAAAACACCGTCAACCATTCTGAGCGTTCTCTCAACTTCACCGCCAAAATCTGCGTGACCGGGAGTATCAATAATGTTTATTTTATAATCTTTGTAATCGACGCTCAAATTTTTAGCAAGAATTGTGATCCCTCTTTCGCGTTCAATATCGTTTGAGTCCATTATTCTGCTGTCAACAACCTGATTGTCTCTAAAGGCACCTGTTTGTTTTAATATGTGATCAACTAAAGTAGTTTTACCGTGATCAACATGCGCAATAATTGCAATATTTCTAATCTTTTCTAATGAGTGCAAAATTTTCTACCTGTATTTACTTTTAACTATGTCTGATATTTAAGATATCGCCGTCTTTAACAATATATTCCTTTCCTTCAAGTCTCCAAACTCCTGCCTCTTTACATTTAGCAAAGGAGCCATATTTCATATAATCATCATAATGCACAACTTCTGCCCTGATAAACTTATTGAAAAAATCTGAGTGGATTACTCCGGCAGACTGCTGAGCGGTATATCCTTTTTTAATTGTCCATGCACGGCATTCATCTTCACCTACTGTAAAAAATGATTGTAAGCCAAGCAATTTATATGAGCTCTCCAAAATTCTTGAAAGAGCTGATTCTTTTATTCCCATATCTTCCATAAAAACGGAAGAATCTTCATCCGATAATTGTGAAAGTTCATACTCAAACTGTGCCATAAACGCTATTGTATTTTCTGAGTGATAAGGGAAATTTTCTCTTATTTTTGTTATTTTTGAGTCAATTTCATCTTTAGCATCATCGCTAAAATTTACACCGATAATCATAGGTTTGATAGTTAGTAATTGATAACCTGAAATTAATTTTTCTTCAGCTTCATCAAGTACTAAATCCCTAAGCGGTTTTTCATTCTCTAAAATTTCTTTAAATCTCTCAAATAGTGGTTTTTCTCTCACTAATTTGTCAAGTTTATTTTTTTGGAGTTCTTTTTCAAGCTTTTCTAAACGGCTTTCAACAAATCCAAGATCAGTCAATAAAAATTCGGTGTCAATAAACGATATATCGTTAATGGAGTTAACTTTTCCCTCAGGGTGAGGAACAGATTCATTAGTAAAATCCCTAACTATATGTAGTAGTAAATCATTGTTTTTAACTTTTGTCAAAAAATCAGAGGTTATTTTTACTTTACCGTTATCCGATACTTGTAAGCCGGGAATATCGATAACTTCTAATATTGCGTTAACCTGTTTTTTAGGATTAAACAGTTTAGTAAGTTCATCTAACCTTTTATCAGGTACTCTAACTATTGTTTGACTGCTGTTCTGAGAACCGTCATTTCCCGATAAGGTGTTATATAGAGTAGTTTTACCGCTATTCTGTAATCCTATAAGTCCAATTTGCATAATAACTATTTTAAATTTAGAAAGCTTTAAAGGTAACTATTTTTTTTCAGATTTTAAAATTCCCATTTTACACCCCCCTACCGTGTGTTAATTACTGCTTTTTGGCTGATTTTGTTTTTTAAGAAATTGATTAGTGAAGTTTGATTGGCAATTAAAATTTAGTAAAACACCATTCTTAGAATAACTTTTCTTTTAAGTTCCGCTATTTAACCGGCAAATATTAACTATGTTTTCTTAGTAGATTAACTTTAGGAATGCAATTTTTCCGTTATCATAAAAGGCAATCAATGAATCATTTCCCGTAAATAATACCTTTCTTAGTCTATTAGGGAACGGGAAATTTACTCTTGAACCTGTTTTAAGATTTATGAAATTTAGCCCGGTCTTTAAATCAACTACTGTAAGCAAACTTTCTGTATAGTTAGAAATGCTAACCGGCAAACCGCCGGTATTTGTGCTGTCTCTTATACACATCTGACGCTGCCGACGACGGA
>JACSRR010000131.1 GCA_014879635.1 Ignavibacteriaceae bacterium
TCCGTCGTCGGCAGCGTCAGATGTGTATAAGAGACAGAGGTAATACCGTGCAATTTAAAGTTGTGAAAACCGAAGAAGAATGGAAACAGATTCTTACACCTGAACAGTATTATGTTACAAGAATGAAAGGAACCGAGAGGGCATTTAGCGGTAAACACTATTCTACATCAGATACTGGTGTTTACAAGTGTATTGCTTGTGGTGAAGAACTCTTTCTTTCGGATCATAAATATGACTCCGGCTGTGGTTGGCCAAGCTTTTTTGAACCAAAAGATACTGCCAATATATTAACTGATGTAGACTCAACTCACGGTATGGTGCGTATTGAGGTTATGTGTAAAAGCTGTGGGGCACATTTAGGGCATGTTTTTGATGACGGTCCTAAACCAACAGGGTTAAGATATTGTATTAATTCAGTTGCTCTTGACTTTGACAAAAAAGATTAAAAGTTAAAGTTTTACAAACAGGTATAAATAAAAAAAAGGCTGCTTTATCAGGCAGCCTTTTTTGTTAAATCTAAACTAAAAATTAATTTTCGATATAATCTGAAATAGGATTACAAGTACAGACAAGATTTCTATCACCCGCTGCATTGTTCACTCTCCCTACAGTTGGCCAAAATTTATTAGCTTTAAGAGATGGAAGCGGATATGCAGCTTTCTCTCTTGAATAAGGTTTATTCCATTCGTTAGCTACAACCATTCCTACAGTGTGAGGTGCATTTTTAAGAACATTATTATCAACCGGATACTCACCCTTTTCAATTTCGGCAATTTCGGTTCTGATAGCAATCATTGCTTCGCAAAACCTGTCAAGTTCTTGTAGAGATTCGCTTTCGGTAGGCTCTACCATTAAAGTACCGGCAACGGGGAAAGAGACAGTTGGGGCATGAAATCCGTAGTCCATCAACCTCTTAGCAATATCTTCAACTTCAATATTTACAGAGCGTTTAAAATCACGCATATCAAAAATGAGTTCGTGCGCTACTCTCCCTTTAGTATTTGTGTAAAGAGTTTTGTAATAGCCTTCTAATTTTGCTTTAATATAGTTAGCGTTTAAAATTGCGATTTTGGTTGAGTTTGTGATACCCTCTGAACCGAGCATTTTTATGTAGCCGAGTGAAATTAGCAATATTAATGCACTACCGTAAGGAGCTGCCGAAACTGCACCCATTTGCTTTGAACCATTAATTTCACCTTGAGAGAATGTAAAATGACCGGGTAAAAACGGAATCAAGTGTGAAGCAACGCAAATTGGTCCCATACCGGGTCCGCCACCGCCGTGAGGAATAGCAAAAGTTTTGTGAAGATTTAAGTGGCAAACATCAGCACCTATTCTTGCAGGTGAAGTTAATCCTACCTGAGCATTCATATTTGCACCGTCCATATAGACTTGACCACCATTCTGATGAATAATTTCGCAGATGTTAATTATTTCGTCTTCAAAAACGCCGTGTGTTGATGGATAGGTAACCATTAAAGATGATAGTTTGTCTTTATGAAGCTCTGCTTTCTTTTTCAAGTCTTCAACATCAATATTTCCGTGATCGTCACAATTAACCACAACAACATTCATTCCTGCCATAACTGCGCTTGCGGGATTTGTACCGTGAGCCGAAGCGGGAATCAAAACTACATTTCTTTGAGAATCACCTTTAGATAAATGATATTCTCTGATTACCATTAAACCCGCGTATTCACCTTGAGCGCCGGAATTTGGCTGAAGTGAAACTCCCGGAAAGCCGGTAATTTTTGAGAGGTATGATTCTAATTCATTTATTACCCTGTTATACCCTTTGACTTGAGATGACGGAGCAAAAGGATGAATATTTGCAAATCCCGGCATTGTAACACCAACCATTTCGGTAGTGGCGTTTAATTTCATAGTGCATGACCCGAGCGGAATCATTGAATGAGCTAACGATAAATCTTTGTTCTCTAACTTCTTGGCATATCTCAAAAATTCTGTTTCCGATCTATATGAGTTGAAAACAGGATGTGTCAAAAATGAAGTTGTTCTTTCAAATTCTATTGGTATTTCAATGCTCAATAAAGCAGCAGCCGAATCAAAATCTGACCTTGAAAGCGTAACTTGTTTAACAGCGGCAAAAACTGATAGTAATTCAAAAATATCATTAATAGTTGTAGTTTCATTAATTGAAATGCCCACTTTATCATCATAGTATCTGAGATTAACCTTATTACTGAGTCCGTTTTTAATGGCATTTAATGTAGATGAATCTTCAATTTTTAAAGTTAAAGTGTCAAAATGATTTTTTGTAAGAACATCAAAACCGGTTTTAACCAGTTCTGCTTTTAACAGAGCTGTTAGCGAGTAAATTCTTAAAGCAATATTTTTTAACCCTGTTGAACCGTGATAAACAGCGTACATTCCTGCCATAATTGCTAATAAAACCTGAGCTGTACAAATATTACTTGTTGCTTTCTCTCTTCTAATGTGCTGTTCGCGTGTTTGAAGAGCCATTCTATAGCTTAAATTTCCTTGTGAATCTGTTGAAGCTCCAATAATTCGACCGGGAATTACTCTTTTAAATTTTTCTGTTGTTGAAAAGAACGCAGCGTGCGGTCCGCCATATCCCATAGGAACACCAAATCTCTGAGATGAACCAACAACAACATCGGCGCCAATCTCACCGGGAGGTGTTAGTAAAGTAAGTGCGAACAAATCAGTTGCAGCTACTACTAATACTTCTGAGTTGTGAGCATTTTCGATAAAATTTTTATAATCTTTGACTTCGCCGTTTCCCGAAGGATACTGTATAAATGCCGCAAAATAAGTTTCGTCTAATTTAACATCTGCAAAGTTGCCTTTAACAATTTCGATATTTTTAGGAACTGCTCTGGTAACTAAAATATCATAAGTTTGAGGGAAAATATCTTCGTCGACAAAAAATTTAACCGCATTTTTATTGTTTTTATTGTGGAAAAACATCAACATTGCTTCAGAAGCGGCAGTTCCTTCGTCTAAAAGAGAAGCGTTAGCAATAGGGAGCCCTGTAAGGTCAGAAATCATTGTTTGAAAATTTATAAGTGCTTCAAGCCTGCCTTGAGCAATTTCAGCCTGATACGGTGTATATTGAGTGTACCAACCCGGATTCTCCAAAATGTTTCTTATTATAACCGGGGGAGTGATAACCGGATGGTAACCCATACCGGTATAACTTTTTACCTGAATATTTTCTGAGGCTGTTTTGCTAAGAAATTCAATGTATTCTAACTCTGAAATAGCATCAAAATTTTCAATGCCCTTTTCAAGTCGTATATGAGAGGGTATAGTTTCCGAAATTAAAGTTTCAATTGAATCTGTGCCTACTGCATCTAACATAATTTGCAAATCATTTTCACCCGGACCAATATGTCTTGTCTCAAATCTATCGAAATTATTGTAATTTTTCATAATCCTGTGCTAATAAAGTTTAAAAATCAAAATATAAATTTATTAAAAATTCTGTTCATTTTTGACAACATCATATTTCAAAGAATAGTGCACATTTTTTTCAACCCGGAACCCTAAACAATGTTTTTGCCTCTTTTTAATCATATTAACAACCAAAAACATTCTGAGCGAAAAAAAATAACTGTCTATCGAAT
>JACSRR010000126.1 GCA_014879635.1 Ignavibacteriaceae bacterium
AGCCATAATTCTGTCGTAATTCGACCGGAGTCCTGACACAATAGGGAATAAAAACCAAGAACTACGAACAAAGAACAAAGAACTTTTTTTTAACCTCGAACTTTCTCCCTCTGCGGTTAAATTATTTTTTGCCACCGAAAAATCCAATAAGCCCGTACAATGCACAAAATGTTTTGGTAATAATCATTTAAATAGCTATTTTTGTAAGCTAAATTAAAAAAAGGACTCACTCAATGGGCAAAGGCGATAAAAGAACTAAAAGAGGCAAAATTTTTTCTGCTTCTAACGGAAATTGCAGACCTGATATGCAGAAAAGAAGAGCTATGACTAAAGCTTATGCAGAGGCAAACAAACCAACTGATTCTGGTACAAAAAAAGCTTAAGAGGGTTAGGGTAGTCTAATCCTCCCCCTCTATTTTTACACTGTCTTTATTATTCTAACCCGGTTATCTATATATGGAAGCACATTTCCTTATAATCTCATTCTACAAATATGTAAATATTCCCGAACCGGAAGTTTTACGCGAAGAAATTCTCGATTATTGTATCACTACCGGCTTAAGAGGCAAAATTTATCTCGCTAACGAAGGTATTAACGCATCAGTTTCCGGCACCGTTGAATTAATTTCCGGCTTTAAAAATTACCTCGAATCTTTCCCCTACTTCAAAAATATTCTCTTTAAAGAGGATACTACAGAAGGCTTTGTTTTTGACAAAATGCATGTTCGCGTTAAGAGGGAACTCGTTCACTTAGGTGTGAGCGGAATAAGTCTCGAAAACGGCGGTAAAAGATTAAAACCCGAAGATCTAAATAATTTCTACGAAACAGGCAAAGACTTTATCATTATTGATACCCGTAATTCTTGGGAAAGTAATATCGGTCACTTTAAAAATGCCGTACTACCCGAAATGCACACTTTTAGAGATTGGGAAAAAGCAGTTGACGATTTAAGTAATTTTAAAGATAAGACGGTTGTTACTTATTGCACCGGAGGTATCAGGTGCGAAAAAGCTTCTGCTCTAATGGTTGAAAAAGGTTTTAAAGATGTCTATCAGTTAGACGGCGGAATAATTACTTATCTAAAACAGTTTCCAAAATCGAATTGGGAAGGCGGTTGTTTTGTTTTTGACAATCGCAGGTTGATTGAAACTAACGATAATTATGTAGCAAATTGTAGCCACTGTGGTAAACCTACTGCCAAATATATAAATTGTCATAACTTGGATTGTGATAAATTGTTTGTATGTTGTGAAGAATGCCGGCATACCCACGAATATTCTTGCAGCGAAGAATGCCGTAAATCAGAACGCAGACGCGATAAAAATTATGATTAAACTCCTTTTTTTTCTATTTGTTCAAATTTTCAGCATCTCACTTTTTTCATCCTCATTTTCCGACACCGTTAAAACTTACTTTGAGAACGGAAATGTTAAAGCAATTTTCTTTCTCAAAGACGAAGTAAAAGACGGACAGGCTCTCTATTTTTACGAAAATGGCAACATTAGAATGGAGGCTGTTTATTCATCCGGAAAAGTTGAAGGTCCCGTTAAAAAATTTGATGAAAATGGTGTGTTAAAAGAATTTTTTGTTATCGAAAACGGTAGAAAGAGCGGACCATCCGATTTTTTTGATAGCGCAGGTGCGTACTTTGAAACTGTTTATTTTTCCGAAGGATTAAGAACCGACCTACCTACTTTTGCAGACATATTCGAAATTAAAAAAGAAACTGTCTTAATTCCCGAAGTAAATGTTCCGGATGTAACGGCTCAAAATAATGAACAAACCGGTAAAACTAAGCCGAGAAAGGATGTGCCTGAAACTGTTCAAAAACCGGAATTAGAAGACGACCCCGCATTTTATACAACTTTTGACTCAAACCCTACTTTTGAGTACGGCGAATCTGATTTTTATGACCGTTTATTCTACCCTACTTACGCCAAAGAGAATAAAATTGAAGGTACTGTTCAAATAAGGGCTTACATTTCAAATAAGGGCGAGGTTGTTCAAGCAGAAATATTAAACGATGTAGGGTATGGTTTTGGAACAAGCGCCTTAATTACTGTATCTTACACACGCTTTATACCCGCTAAAGTTAACGGCAAAAGTGTTAATTCAATTGTAATTATTCCTGTAGAATTTAAATTCAACAGATAGCCTTTCCATCTTTTTTGATTTTTAATTATTCTGCGTTTAAAACGGAATATAATAAACTCCTACGCTCAAATTCTTCTGAAATCAATATATCAAGTAACTTCAAAGCACAATAATAGTCAACATTATTAGATGATAACTTTTCAAATATTTGCTTATTGATAACGCTAAATATCTGAAAGAATAAAATAGAATTTTTAAAAAGAAAAAGGCGGTATAAATACCGCCCTTTCTTATATCTAAATTATATTAAAACAGATTATACTGAAGCGAAATACTGGTTCTAATATCGGTTCTATTGTTAAAATTAGAGCCGAATTTAGCTAACGAAGCATTTACACCAAGATTAATGTTGTTTTCAAGATAGAAAATAAATGATGCATCAACATATTGGTCAGCGTAAGAATCACCAATGTTTGGAACAATATAATTGATTCTATAAGCCGCAACAAAATTGATTCTATTGCTTAACTCATAAATATAATCAATTTCAGCCTGTCCTATAACATCCTTAAAGAATGTTGAGTCCATTGGAGTTGAAACACTGAAAAAAGCGTTAACTTGAGATTGCCAGCTTATCGGGTGTGAATATCTTCCGCCTACAGAAAGTGCAGGAGCACGGGTTTCTGATTTATCGAAACGGGAAAGGTTAAATTGCACACCAAGAGTTAAATCCCAGCCGTAATATCTTTCGTTAACTCTTTCGTTAATTGATTTTAGAACTTGTTGAGTTCTTAAAATTCCGATAGCTCCTAACGAATTACCGGTTAACATACCTGAAGCTTTGATTTCTCCTTCAATTGCTTCATACCATTCTTTTTCATAAGTATCACCAAAAACGCCTCTATACTCGTCTTCTCTCTCAATAATGTTTGCAATTGCAATCATGGTATTTTTAGGAAGAAAGCCGGTAATAACATTCTCACGCTTCAAATGCTCTTCAATTCTGACAGCTTTTGCAAGCGCAGTAGCATTTATATATCTACCGTAACCACCGCCAACTGTTAAATCGGAAGCAATTTGTTTATATGTGTTTGCATGTCTAAGTGAGAGGGCACCAAAACCGAAAAAGTCACTCTCATTAGAAAAATATTTTCTTATTGAGGGTCTGATGCTGATATCATGATTAAATTCGTCAAAATTCTTACCACCGGTTGCATCAACATCTATAAACCACGCAAAAGGTAGCGAAGAATAGAAGTATCTAAAAAATGCAGTTGCCGAAGCAGAGTTGTTTAGAACGGTAGTGGCAGAATCGTTAGTTGTTTGGTTGAAGTTGTAGAATCCTGAAAGTCTGAAAATCTTTGCCGTACTTACAGGTACTTGATAATCGCTTACTTTAACATTTTGACCAAATGAAGTAGCGGTTAAAATAAAAAGTGTGAAAAAAAGAATCAATTTGCCCATATTTGAGCTCCTTATGTTTGTTTGAAAACGAATTAAAATTTATTGTCTATCTATAATGTAATCACTATTATTAA
>JACSRR010000083.1 GCA_014879635.1 Ignavibacteriaceae bacterium
AATTTATTATTTTTTTTTATTGCAAACTTGAAATTTAACCCAACTACCTCCTTCTTTGAGAGGAGAAAGGGATAAAACTTTTTGATTTTCGATTTGTGATACAGATTTAGAATGAAAAAAGAAAAATTAAAAGCCGGTTCCGGAGAAAAAAGAGAGGTATAAAATGAAATTTATTACAATTACGAAAAAAGTGATATATCTAATAGCAATACTATGCAGTACATTAATACCCCAAGAATTCCAATGGGCAAAGAGTATGAGTGGGGATGTTAAATGTAATGCCATCGCCATTGATAATAAAGGAAATATTTTGGTAACCGGTAGTTTCTCTTATTCAGCCACCTTTGAAACCACGCAGCTAACGAGTATAGGTCGTGAAGACATCTTCATAGCTAAATATGACGGACGCGGCAATTTATTATGGGTAAGGCAGGCTGGGGGAACAGGTTTTGGGGAAATTGGCTCCGGCATTTCGTCTGATACTTTAGGAAATATCTATGTAACAGGTGGCTTCGCCGGTAATGCAACTTTTGGAACAACGCAGTTAACGGGTTACGGTAATTTAACTGACACCTTCATTGCAAAATATGACCCGGATGGTAATTTAATATGGGTAAGACATTCTGGGGGATCCAGTCTTGACTTAGGTCGAGGTATTACAACGGATAATACAGGAAATAGTTATATAATAGGATCTTTTGGTAATAATGCATTGTTTGGCATCCCGCTTACAAGTAGAGGTGATTTTGACATCTTCATAGCAAAACTAGGACCTGATCATTATTATTTATGGACAAATCAGGCAGGGGGAACTAGTATTGATCAAGGTTTTGCTATCACTACGGATAATACAGGAAATTGTTATGTAACAGGCTCATTCGTAGGTACAGCTACCTTTGGTAACACTCAGATTACGAATTCCGGTAGTCATGACATTTTTATAGCTAAATATGACTCAAACGGAAATTTTTTATGGGTAAAAAAGGCCGGGGGAACAATTGAAGATAGGGGTACAGGCATCACGACTGATAATGCAGGAAATTGTTATATAACAGGTTATTTCTGGGATACAGCCACCTTTGGCACTACACAACTTACGAGTTCCGGTGGGTATGACATCTTTATAGCTAAATACGACTCAAATGGAAATTTTTTATGGGCAAAACAGGCCGGGGGAAAAAATGCAGATCAAGGTTTAGGAATAACTTCGGATAACAAAGGAAATATTTATGTAACAGGCAGTTTCAGTGATTCAGCTACCTTTGGTGTTCACAGGATTGCGAGTTATGGATATGATGACCTCTTCGTTGCAAAATATAATGTAAACGGTAATTTATTATGGGTAAAACAGGCGGGAGGAATAAGATCTGATGTGGGTTCAGGTATCACGACGGATAATAAAGGAAGTATTTATTTAACAGGTAGTTTCCAATATGGAGCCACCTTTGGTAGTATTGTTCTGAATGGTGAAGGTGGCTTTATTGCAAAAATTGCAGAAGTAACTGATATCAAAGAGAATTCTAAATCTGAAATACCATCAGAATTTTCTTTATCACAAAACTACCCAAACCCATTTAACCCGTCAACAAAAATAACAGTTGTATTACCGGAAGAATCAAAAATAAAGTTATCTCTATACAATAATTTAGGTGAAGAAATAGAAGTGTTGATAGAAGGGATAAAATCAGCAGGAAGACACGAAATAAATTTTGAAGCAAAAGGGTTAAGTTCAGGCGTTTACTTCTATTCACTTGAATATATTAAAGGCAAAATAACAAAGAAAATGACATTAATGAGGTAACGCAAAAGAAGTTTATTTTAACGGAATTAAACTAAGATAATTAGGATGATTAAAGACACATAAAAAAGTATTAAAAACTAACTTTACACTTTAGTATTTGTTTATTGAATATTTCTCTGCAATCTCTGTGGTGGTAATTAACACTATGCTATCTGATGAGTAAGTAGTAGAAAATTAACCACGGAGAGAACTTAAGCCTGTCGCGAAGTAAAATGAGTAATATTTCTAAAAGTCCTCTATACTCTATTAAAACAAATAAAAAGAAATAGAATCCTTTCAAATTTTTACTCCTCCTTTTTATTTGAATTGTTAATGTTACAAATCACCTAAAATTGGAGACAATTTAATGAAAAAACTATTTTTCTTTTTAATGATGTTATTATTTATGAGCACAATGAACTCACAAACAAAATTACTTCAATCTGAAAATTTATTTGTTATAAAATCAGTTACTCAAGTTGCATTATCGCCTCAAGGTACTTATGCTGCGTATATTCTGAGTGTACCTAAGAACATTACTGCGGGTGCCGGAGGAGGTTCAACTGAGCTTTACCTATATAACCTCTGTAACGGTGAAAATACTCTTCTATATAGAGGAAATGCCGGAATAGGAAATATCAGTTAGGTGCTTGGCAGTATTGAATTAACTTACACTTCCAATTTATGAGGAGGCGTTCAAGTTCATAAAATTGATTTGAAGGGTAATTTAATTGAAACACTTACTAAAGCCGAAGGCGGTGTAATTAAATACCAAATAGCACCCGACGGTAAAGGAATCTTTTACACAAAACGAGAAGTGAGACTGCCTGAAAAAGAATTGAGAAAGAAGAAAGGTTTCAATATAGAAATATATGAAGAAGAGTCCCCTAATATTACTCTTTGCTATTATGATTTTGTGGGCAAAAAGGAACAATCATTATCCAAAGATGTTTCCGTTTTTGATTTTACGGTGAGTAATGATGGTAAAGGAGACGAATTAATTACTGCATCTATAGTAACCGAAGCAGAGGCTTTTATTGAGTACTCCGAACTTCAACAAAAAGAGATTACACCTGAGCTAATTAATGACCTAATTAAATCTGCGGTAGATGAAACGAATAAAGAATTGACGAGCTATAAGAGAATTATGGGCTTTGAAATAAGAGAAACTGAATTTGAGAAAACTACAACTCAAAAGATTAAAAGGTACTTAGCCCAATAACATAAATTATTACGCATCAGCTCAATATCTAATAATGTTTAAGGTTGAATTTTCAGGGGCGGATAAAAACGCCCCTTTTATTTAGACTTTTGATTAATAAATTGTATAACTTTGCTTCATAAAAAGTAACATTATTTTTCTACCTTTAGTAACAAATTAAAAGGTGTAAAAATGTCAAAATTAACATTTCTGATACTATTTCTGATTATCTTAAGTCAATTAGAACTTAATGCTCAAACAGACACTACTCAATACTCATTTATCAAATTAATAGACGGCACCGAATTTTACGGTACTGTTGAATCTGAAAACGATAGTTTGATTGTCTTTAAATTATCTTCCGGAATAAGTATAGAAATACCCGCTAATAAAATCAAGGAGCGAAGATCTGCACAAATATCTATAAAAGAAGGGAAAATATTTAGAGAAGACAAATTTGATTCCCGCCTGTTTTTCTCTCCAACTGCAAAAACTCTAAAGTCCGGACAAGTGAAAATTTCGATTTATGAACTTTTTTTTCCTTTTTTTACGGTTGGAGTCACTGATTATTTTACATTAAGCGGTGGGTTTTCAATTTTCCCCGGGTTAATTGATCAAATTTTTTATATCGCACCAAAG
>JACSRR010000473.1 GCA_014879635.1 Ignavibacteriaceae bacterium
CCTACTTTATTGTTATTATATTTTACCCGTAAGAAGCAAATCTAATTGTGTTCAATTCGTTTACAATTTATGGATTATTATTTACCAAACTTTATTTTGTAGAACAAAACTCTAACGCTGTATCTATTTTAATTATTCTTCCAATATGCTTAACTTTCGAAGTATTTTAAACTAATAAAATATTGAATGAAAACCGGTTTTTTATCAGATATACACGAAGATGTTAAAAGTCTCGAAATTGCTCTAAAATTGTTAGAAAAAGAGAAATGCGACATTATTGCCTGTCTTGGTGATATTGTTGGCTTCGCTTATCCATATTTTAAATATTTAGATACCAGAAATGCAAACGAATGTGTAAGATTAATTAGCGAAAATTGTAAATATGTTGTATCCGGAAATCATGACCTGTTTGCAATAAAAAAAATACCTCAGTCTTTCTCCGGTTTCCGGTTCCCAGAAGATTGGTATGAACTACCTTATGAGGTTAGAGAAAAAAAGGCGAGAGATAAAGTCTGGTTTTATGAAGAGACTGAACTTAAAAGCAAATTGAACGATTTCTCTAAAGAATTCTTAAACAACCTTCCCGAATATTTAACAATCGAACTTAAAAGCACAAAAATCTTGCTCTCACATTTTTGTGCCCCCGATATTACCGGCTCAACAATATTTTTCCCCTCAGAAACTTTTCATTTACGAAATCATTTTAGGATGATGTTTGAAAATGGCTGTAAATTAAGTTTCTCAGGACACGGACACCCTGAAGGATCAATCATGGTTGATGAAGACAATTTTAGCCTAAAAAACTATGGCACACAAAAAATTGAACACCATCCCTGCTGGGTTGTTGTACCATGTGTTGCAAAAACACAAAGATTAAATGGTGTAGCTATTTTTGACTCCGATTCCAAAACGGTACACACCGTTCAAATTAACTCTCAATTAAATAAATCCCTCCTTTAAGGAGTAATAATGAAGAAAAAAAGCACATTTTCGAAAATTTTTACTTTTACGAAAGTACTACTTCCAACTCTCACAAGTATAGGATTGTTCAGCATTGCTCTTTTTTGGGTAGTAATTCCCCGTTTTGAAAATATTATTATGGATAAGAAACGGGAAATGCTGAGGGAGTTAACATATTCTGCCATAAGTATGATTGAAAATTGGCAACAAATGGAAGAATCGGGAGAATTAAGCAGGGAAAACGCACAAAAATCGGCTATTAAGCAGATTAAATCTCTTCGCTACGGTGATGAACTTAAAGATTATTTTTGGGTTACCGATACCGTTCCTAAAATGTTAACTCATCCTTACAGACCCGATTTAAATGGGAATGATTTATCTAATGTTACCGATTCTAAGAATAAAAAATTGTTTGTTGAAATGGTTAAACTTGTTAATCTTAGTTCCGAAGGGTTTGTTGATTATATGTGGCAATGGAAAGACGATTCAACACGAATTGTTCCTAAACTTTCTCATGTTAAAAAATTTGAGAAATGGGGTTGGGTTATCGGTACCGGTATTTACCTTGAGGATGTTAGAGAAGAAGTTACAGAACTCGAAGGTAATATTATTACAATTTCTATACTTATCACGCTTCTCAGCTCCTCTTTTCTATTTTTTATGGCTTTTATGAGCTATAGTAGTGAAAAAAAACGGGCATTTGCAGAAGAAGAACTTAAAGAATCTCGCGAAAAATACCGGATGTTAGTTGAAACCTCAAGTGAAGGGCTTATTATGGTGCTTGAGAACAATCAAATCTACTTTAATAAAACAATTTACTCCATTTTGGGTTATGAATACGAAGAAGTAGTTTTAAGATTGGAAGATATTTTTACATCTCCGCCCTCTTCAAAAATTTTCGATTTTAAAAGCCTTAAAATTATTAAATCTTCGGAGACAACAGAACAATTTGAGTGTAAAATTCAAAAAAAGGGGGGTGAATTTATTGATATATTTCTCAATATCTCTCAAATTGTTTTTATTAGCAGCCCCGGTATAGTTCTAAGCATTAAAGACATTAGCCGTAATAAAGAAATTGAAGAGGAACTTGATTTTAGCAAAGAAAAATACCTCGCCCTAACTAACAGACTCACAATTGGCGTTTTCAGAACCTCAAACGGTGATAAATTGCTTTTTTCGGAAATAAATCCTGCCGGAGTTAATTTGTTTGGCGTTTCTTCAAGCTCAGAATTAATTAACTCTTCTTTATTGGATTACTTTGTTGACCGCTCAATTACGGCTTCTATTATTACGGGATTAAACACAACCGGGTTTGTTAAAAATGTTCCCGTTCAATTGAAGCAGAAGGACGGAAAAGTTATAACAGTTTCCCTTTCTCTTGTTGCTTCAAGAGGTCTAAGTGGTGAACCAATTTTAATTGACGGTATCATTGAAGATATTACCGAACAACAACGATCCGACCAAGATAAATCGGAACTTATTCATGACCTCCAATCATCTGTGCTTCCCCTGTTTCAAAAAATTTCGCATTTTATGAAAAAAGTACCTCAATGTGGTTATAACGAACCGGTTAGCAGGGCAATCGAAATTATGAATGGGCATAACTCTGGTTCAGTACTAATTGTAAGCGAAAAGCAAGAGGCAATCGGTATTTTTACCGAACATGATTTAATTGAACGGGTTATTGATAAAGAAGGGGCTTTGAATGAACCTGTTTTTAATTATATGAGTTCGCCAATTTACAAAATTCAAAGTGATGCTTCTGTTTTTGAGGCTCTTAATCTGTTTCGAAAAAAGAAAATTAAACGGCTTATCGTTAAAAGTGGCAAAAATTACGAGGGTTACATTTCTTCTGATGAAGTTTTTGAAGCTTCTTACTCCAATTTCCTCTTCTTTATTAAAAATATAGAAGATGCTAACAACATCGAGCAAATTATTCAAAGTAAAAACCGCCTTCAAATTTTAATTTCCGGATTAGTTGAAAGCAACTCAAACGCACACAATATCACTAATTTTATTACCATGATTGCAGATACCGTTAACAATAGAATTATTGAAATGGCAATTAAAGAGTTAGGAGTGCCTCCCGTTAATTTTGCGTTCTTAGCAATGGGAAGCGTAGGAAGGGAAGAACAAACCTTAGCAACTGACCAAGATAATGCAATCGTATTTGAAGATGTTAGTGAAGATAAATTTCTTTCTACAAGAAATTATTTTCTCTTATTGGGAGAAAAAATTTCAAACTATTTAGCAGCATGTGGATATGAATTTTGTCCCGGTTTTATTATGGCAAAAAACGAAAAGTGGGTGCAGCCCGTCTCTGTCTGGAAAAAATATTTTACCGAGTGGATTACCGAATCAAGCCCGCAAAACCTGCTTGACATCAAAATATTTTTTGACCTGCGTCCTGTTTACGGTGATTTAGAATTAGGTAAAAAACTACAAGAACATTTTTATTTTGTTGCAGCAAGCTACAGACCTTTTTTTATTTTTATGAGTGAAAGCGTCAAAAATAACTCACTCCCTGAAAGCATGATCAAACTTAAAACTAACCCCGATATTAAACTATTGCTTTTACCCGTGGTTGATTTTGCACGAATCTACGCAATTAAACATAAATTTCAAGATCAAAATACATTTAAAAGACTGTCACACCTG
>JACSRR010000238.1 GCA_014879635.1 Ignavibacteriaceae bacterium
GCCTCCGCGGCGCCGCCCGGCGTCGTGGCGATACCCCATACCCGAACCCCCATACCCACATCAACAAGAATCAAAAATATTATCCTCAAAAACGGCGGTAATCCATCTCAGAGAGCTAATCAAGAAATGATTGTAGCAGTTGAAAGCTCACCCTCTGATAGAATATATAAATCTACAGATGGTGGAGCATCATGGTATATCAGCTTAAATAATGCAACATTTTCTTTTTTCGGAATCCCGATGACTCCGGATCCAAACAGATTTGACACTGTTTATACAATGACAAACAATATTTTTATGAGAACTGTCGATTTTGGTGAAAACTGGACAACACTTTCTACCCCTTCTGGTTTTGCAACTCCTTGCGATATTGAAGTTTTTCCGGATAGCGTTAATATTATTTTAGCCGGAGATAACACAACCGGTATTTACAGAAGTACCGATTACGGTGTTACATGGGCAAGAGTTTACCAAACAAGCGGCGAAATTCCGACAATAGCAACTCCGGCAAACAGCCCGGGTGTAGCCTATGCAACTAAATGGGGCGGCGGCGGCGGTTTCTTACGATCAACAAATTACGGTTTAACCTGGAGTGAATTGCCTGGTTCTGTTGTGGGTCAAAGTAATTGGGGCGTTGATGTTGCTCCTGAAAATCCGGCTTATATTGTGGTTGGAAGATATTCCGGAAGTAATGTCTATATATCCAGAAATACAGGACAATCGTGGATAACAACTACATTACCCTCGAGCAATTATTCGGTAGTTGTTGTAGATACACTTACAATTTTTGCCGCACAGAGCGGTGGTTTTTATAAATTGCGTGTTCCTTATATTCCCGTTGAATTGTCATCGTTTTCGGCAAATGTAACAGGGAGCCATGTAAGACTTGATTGGACAACTGCAACAGAATTAAATAATTCCGGTTTTGAAATCCACAGAAGAGAATTGCAAAAACTTTCGGAAGGTGAATGGGAAGTAATTGCTTTTGTTGACGGTAACGGTACAACAACTGAAAAAAATGAATATTCTTTTGTTGATTATCCAAAATTTGGTACTTCATATCAATACAGATTAAAACAAATTGACTTTGACGGTACTTATGAATTTAGTTCTTTTGTTGAAGTTGACACCGATATACCTTCTGAATATGCTCTTCACCAGAATTATCCTAATCCGTTTAATCCCGAAACAATATTAAGTTTTTCACTTCCATCGGAAATAAATGTTTCGTTGAAGGTTTATGATATATTGGGTAATGAAGTTGCTTCATTAATTAATAATGAGCTCTATCAAGCAGGAAACCACAGAATTTCTTTTAATGCGGTTAATCTTGCAAGCGGAATGTATATTTACAAAATTTCGACTGCAAACTTCACAGCTGCTAAAAGAATGTTATTAATGAAGTAACCGGTGTGAAATGAAAATATCAATATTTCTCAGTTTAATATTTATAGGTATTGTTGGTGCCGGAGTTATGTACAACTCCGGTATATCAGGTACAACAAAGAAAAACGGCGATGGCTGCGTATGCCACGACCCAAATTTTAACGCAGGGGTAAATGTATGGGTGAGTGGTCCTGCTTCGCTTTCACCGGGTGAATCTGCTAATTATACATTATATATGACGGGCGGACCTGCTGTTAAAGGCGGCATGAATGTAGCGGTAAATTACGGATCATTATCTACTGTTTCTCCAAATACAGCCGTAAATAATTCCGAAATAGTTCATACAAGTGCCAAAAACTTTGTGAATGACACTGTTTCATGGGTTTTTCAATATACTGCTCCGGCAACATTAGGGGTTGATACCATTTATTCGGTTGGAAACAGTGTAAACGGTGACCAAATTCCTACATCTTTAGACAAGTGGAATTATGGAATGAACTTTCCCGTCGTTATTGATAATATTGTTCCCGTTGAATTAAGTGCGTTCAATGTTTCAATTTCCGGTTATTCTGCAAAATTAGATTGGACATCAGTTAGCGAAACAAACAATAATTATTTCTCAGTTGAAGTTAAGTATCCCGGAACAGAGCAGTTTGCTTCAATCGGTAATGTTGCGGGGAAAGGTAACTCCGTAGAAAAGAATAATTATTCTTACGGTGTTGAACTCAATAAACCGGGCACATATTCGTTCAGACTAAAGCAAGCTGATTTTGACGGCTCTTTTTCATATTCGAATGTAATTCATGGAGAGGTAAGCGGAATAGAAGAGTATCAATTATACCAGAATTATCCTAATCCGTTTAACCCACAAACAACAATTTCGTTTACGATTCCTGAAGACGGTAGTGTAAAAATACTCCTTTATTCGGTGAGCGGAGAAATGGTAGGTACCATATTTAACGGTAGCTTAAAAGCAGGTAAACACAATATAAACTTTGATTATAAGAGTTTAAATAGTGATTTACCAAGCGGAGTTTATATTTATTCCTTAATTTCAGGTCAAAATAGTTTGTCCAAAAAATTAATAATAAATAAGTAACTACTGATGGTTAATTACAGAATAGTTTCAGTTCTGCTGATAATAATTTTTTCGATGATTGTAGTTTACGGATTTAACGGTCATTGGCAAAGAGTAGTGTTTTGTACCGAATTAAACGGTAACGGATGTGTGTGTCACAGTTTTGACCGTGATTATGCAGTATCAACATGGGTTGAAGGTCCTGATTCTCTCAGAACGGGAGAATCAGGAATCTATAAGGTTTATGTTGCAGGGGGTCCTGCCGTAACCGGAGGATACAATGTTGCAGCAAGATTTGGTACACTCGATTTAGTTGACAATTTCTCAGTATTGTTGTCTAATGAATTAACTCAAAAACTTGCTGTGCCTTTCAGACATTTTGAAGATACCGTTTTTTGGTCATTTTCTTATACCGCTCCTGAAAGGGCAGGGTATGATACAATTTATTCGGTAGGACTTTCAACTGATGGTGACAGAAGACCTGATATAACTGATCTCTGGAATTATGGACCCAAATTTCCTGTATTAGTGTATGATGATATAGTACCGGTTGAATTGGCATCTGCGATGATACATCAATCCGGGTATGAAATTGTAATAAACTTTTCAACTGTTTCTGAATTAAATAACAGCGGATTTGAGTTTTCAAGATATTCAGTTGATGAAGGTTTAATTGATTTGGGTTTTCTTAAAGGTGCCGGCACTAAAACCGGAAATTCTGAGTATGTTTTTAGAGATAATCCCGGTAAGCCGGGTTTTTACACTTACTCAATTGTTCAGATAGATTTTGACGGAACCAGAAAACAAATATCTCAGCAAACAATTGAGTATTTACTCCCCGAAGCATTCAGTTTATCTCAGAACTTCCCTAATCCTTTTAACCCGGCAACTAAAATTGTATTTTCTTTAGAAAATCCGGGATATACAGAGTTAACAGTTTACAGTTTAAACGGAAGTAGCGTTATAGAATTGATAAAAGGAGAGATGAATCAAGGAATACATGAAATTAGTTTTTCAGGTGCTGATTTACCCTCTGGGGTTTACCTTTATTCACTTGACCACGCAGGGAAAAGGATAACGAAAAAAATGGTGATTTTGAAATAATAACGGTTTAAAACAAAAAAGCCTTCAATATTGAAGGC
>JACSRR010000452.1 GCA_014879635.1 Ignavibacteriaceae bacterium
AGATGTGTATAAGAGACAGAAATTGCTGAGGTTGTGAAAACAAAAAATAAGCCTTTGTAAACTTCAAATCTGTGAATATTCTCTTTACTAACTAACGCTAACAATAACCGGTCTGAAAGTATTATCCAAGAACCTGCTATCAACAAGTAAATAAGACTTATTTTAAGGGCATTTCTTTTAACCTGCATTTGATTTTTCATTATAAATGCCGTATTTTTATCAATTAATTAATGTTTAAGAAATATATGAAAATTAAATGAATTTTATTGATGTCTGTTGTGCAATAATTATCAAAAATGGGAAGATTTTCGCCGCTCAAAAACAAGAAAATTCAAAAAACCCTAATAAATGGGAATTCCCCGGAGGGAAAAAGGAAATTAACGAATCCCTTGAGAATTGTATAAAAAGAGAAATATTAGAGGAGTTGGAAATTGTTATAGAAAATTTGATACCTCTGAAACCAATTTCACACGAGTATGAGCATATTAAAATCAATCTGATCCCTTTTGTGTGTGAATCTAAAGAGAACACTTTTAAACTTCATTGCCACAAGGAGGGAGGCTACTTCACTCTTGAAGAGTTAAATAATTTAGAACTTTCTGAAGCTGATAGAAAACTATACGAATTAAATATTAAGAATATTTACGATATTCTAGCTTCCGGTGGCATTGGTAAGGTTATCTAAAATTAGATGCCCCATTTTATCTTTTTTAGTTTTTAAGTACTTGTAATTACTTTTGTTAGGGGTTATCTCAATAGGAACACGCTCAGTAACTTTTATCCCGTGATACTCCAATCCCTCAATTTTTTTCGGATTATTTGTTAAGAGCCTTACAGATTTCACACCCAAACTTTTAAGAATTTGCGCCCCTATTCCATAATCTCTAGGATCAGGTTCAAATCCGAGTTTCTCGTTAGCCTCAACGGTGTCAAGCCCCACATCTTGAAGTCTATATGCTTTTAATTTGTTTATTAAACCTATTCCCCTTCCCTCCTGTCTTAAATAGACCAATACACCGCTTCCGTTCTCTTCAATCAAATCTAAAGATAAATTTAATTGGTCATGGCAATCACATCTAATCGAGTGAAAAACATCTCCGGTCAAGCATTCTGAATGGATTCTAACAAAGACCGGTTTATTAACATCCAAATTACCTTTCACGGCAGCAAGATGTTCTTTACCGTCTAATAAACTTTTGTAAATATAGAGTTTAAATTCACCGTGATCAGTGGGAAAATTTACATAAGTTACCTGTTCGATAGTTATTTCATTTTCCATCCTGTATCTTATAATATCCTTCACCGTTAAAATTTTCATACCAAAATTAAGTGCAATTTTCTCAAGGTCAGGCATTCTTGCCATTTCGCCGTTTTCTTTGAGAATTTCGCAAAGAACGCCTACAGGTTTTAGTCCTGCAATTTTACAAAGGTCAACAATTGCTTCGGTATGTCCAGCTCTTTGAAGAACGCCGTGTTTAACTGATTTAAGTGGGAAGATATGCCCGGGAACAGCAAACTCTTCCCTCTTAGAATTTTCATCTGATAACAATTTAATAGTAATTGAACGGTCGGAAGCTGATATTCCTGTGGTAGTTCCGTGAACTGCATCAACGCTTACGGTAAAGTTTGTTCCGTGAATAGCTGTGTTAGAAGAAGTCATCATTTGAAGACCGAGTTCATCAAGTCTTTTACTTTCCATAGAAACACAAAGTAAACCTCTTCCGTGAGTAATCATAAAATTGACTATCTCAGGCGTAATAAATTCTGCTGCACAAACAAAATCCCCCTCATTTTCGCGATTTTCATCGTCAGAAATAATTAAGATTTTGCCTTTTTTTAATTCCTGAATTGCTTCGGGAACAGAACAGAACAAAGCTTTTTCGTTCATTAAAGAATTACTCCGGAAATTATTCTTTGGTAAGAATATTTGCTATTGCAGATTTTTCAAATTTAATTTTTGTATTATCACTAACCATTAAGATAACTACATTATCTTCAATACCGGCAACAACACCATAAATACCGCTGCTTGTTACTACCTTATCCCCTTTTTTCACTTCGCTCAACAATTTATCTCTTTCTTTTTGTCTTTTTTGTTGTGGTCTGATTATCATAAAATAAAATATAGCGAAAATTGACCCAAACATGATCAATGTGCTAACTAAACTTGAACCACCTTCACCGCCACCGGGTGCCATTGCAATTAATATTTCCATTTTTTATTTCTCCGTATTATTTGAATATCTAATAGTAATTTTTTTAATGACTGATTCTTTCCACTCTTTGAAAGTTCCATCAAGAATGTGCATTCTTGCATCAGTCGTTATTTTTTGATAAAATCTTAAATTGTGAATTGAAGCTAATTCATAAGCTAATAATTCACCCGCAATAAACAAATGCCTCAAATAGGCTCTTGAAAAAGTTCTGCATGTATAGCAGTCACATTCAGGATCAAGAGCAGTAAAATCCTCTTTAAATTGCGCCGTTCTCATTGATATTGTACCCTGAGAAGTAAATATATAAGCATTTCGAGCATTTCTTGTAGGCATTACACAATCAAACATATCAATACCGCGGTCAATTGCCTCCAAGATATTTTCCGGTTTACCAACACCCATTAAATATCTGGGTTTATTTTCAGGCATAAAATCAGTTGTAAAATCAGTGATATCATACATGATTTCAGCAGGTTCACCAACAGCCAAGCCCCCAATTGCGTAACCGTCAAAATCTAACTTCAATAAATCTAAAACAGATTTCTGTCTTAAATCTTTGAAAGTACTTCCTTGAATGATTCCGAATACAAATTGCTCATGACCGTATAACGGTTTTGTTGATTCAAATGCTTCCTTATTTAAAATTGCCCATTTTGATGTTAGTTCGCACGATTTTAGAGCATAAGCATATTCGCACGGATAAGGAGTACACTCATCTAACACCATCATAATATCAGAACCGAGAAATCGCTGAATCTCAATCACTTTTGCAGGTGAAAAAAAGTGCTTTGAGCCGTCAATATGCGATTTAAATTCAACCCCGTCTTTTTTTATTTTCCTCAAATCAGAAAGACTAAAAACTTGAAAACCGCCGCTATCTGTAAGAATAGGTCTGTCCCAATTTATAAATTTGTGAAGACCCCCTGCCTTCTCTATAATATCTGTTCCGGGTCTGAGATAGAGATGGTAGGTGTTTCCGAGAATAATCGGGGCGTTAATATCTTCTTTTAATCTCTGTTGAGAAACGGCTTTAACGCTCCCCTGAGTACCCACTGTCATAAAAACAGGGGTTTTAACACTCCCGTGAGATGTAAAAAACTCTCCTGCCCGGGCTTTTGAATTTGAAACGGATTTTTCTAAGTTAAATTTCAATAAAAAATAAAAATTTTGAACAATAAAGGTAAGGATATTAAGTAGATTAGCAAAACGGACAGCTAATTTTAGGGCTTAATGGATTTTTCGGTAGCAAAAAATAATTTAACCGCAGAGCTCACAGAGAGCACAGAGAATTTATTAGTAAAATTAAATTTAGTA
>JACSRR010000151.1 GCA_014879635.1 Ignavibacteriaceae bacterium
TAAAATTAATTAGAAAAAAAAAATCCCCTATTACTCCGGAAAGAATAGGGGAGATTTAATACTTTTACAATTATTTTCTTTTTTCGATGATTGTATCAATTAATTTATATTCAGCGGCTTCAGCAGCAGACATATAATAATCACGGTCACAATCTTTAAGAATTTCCTCGAAAGATTTACCTGTATGTTTTGAGAGAATCTTATAAAGAGAATCGCGAGTTTTCAGCATTTCTCTTGTGTGGATTTCAATATCGGAAACTTGCCCCGAAATCCCGCCTGTCCATGGCTGATGTATCATAATTTTAGAGTGAGGTAGCGAAGATCTTTTGTTATCGGCACCGCCGGCTAAAAGAATTGCACCCATAGAAGCAGCCATACCGACACAAATTGTGGCTACATCGGGTTTAATAAACTGCATTGTATCGTAAATTGCTAAGCCTGCTGAAACACTTCCGCCGGGTGAATTTATATATAAAAATATGTCCTTTGTGGCATCTTCAGCTTCAAGGAAAATTAGTTGGGCAATAGTTAAACTTGCAACATGATCATCAATAGCTGTTCCTAAAAAAATTATTCTTTCCCTTAAAAGACGGGAAAAAATATCCATACCGCGTTCACCTCTTCCCGTTTGTTCAATAACATAAGGTACTAACTGGTTGTAAATTTCTAAGTGGTTTGACATAAATCTCCGGAATTCAAATATTTTCAAAAATTATTATTCTTTGTTACTTTCTGACTCATCAGTTTTACTTTTTGTTTCAGTATGGTCATGATTGTGGTCATGTTCATGTCCTTGATTGTGTTCGTGGTCGTGGTCATGATTGTGGTCATGGTCGTGATCGTGGTGGTGGTGGTGGTCGTGGTAAGGATCTAACTCTTTATATTCTTTAGGGTCAACATAAATAATATTGTTATTTTCGAAAAGAAAATCATAATATAAATCAGATTCAATTTGAAATTTCTGATCCTCCGAGCGGTAATATTCTAAAAGAAATTCTACGGGTAAATTATAGGTGGCAGAATCTTTTTTAGCTTTAGCTTGGATGATATCTTCTGAAATAGAAATATTTTCTTTAGCAATTATTCTTGACTGAATGTAGTACAGTTTAACCGAATTTTTGGCACTATCTCTGAAATAATCTTCGTACATAGATTGCTTAAAGATCCTTCCTTTTTCTCTATCAGATTCCATTTCTTTTTTAACAATATTTTGAAGGAATCTATCAACACTGACCTGAGGAACTTTAATGTCATTGTTTTCTAACAATATTTTATCCATATCAGATCTAAATTGTTTTTTACTATGCATTTTTCTTAATTGTTCAAGATCAGTTTTCACTTTCTCTTTAAACGCCTCTACAGACTCAATTCCGGCATTTACCTTTTTAAACAATTCGAGTGTTAATTCGGGAGTTTCGATATCCTGAATTTTAGAGATATACATAAACAAGCCTGACTCTATTTCGTCATAGTTAGATTCAGGAACTTTTGCGAAAGATTCATTTGTAATTTTGACACTATCGCCTACTTTTTTGCCTTTTAGTTCTTCCAAAAAGGCTTCAGACCACATAGTGGGGTTAATTTCTCTTTCTTTCTCGCTTGAGGGAGCAAAATTTTCTAATTCTTTGCCGGTAATATATTCAACTTTGATGACATCAAGTTTTGGGTTTTCAACTTCATCTTTTTCAGTATAAAGCGCAAAACGATGAGCAATTGAATTTAATTCATCAGTAACATCATCATCTGAAACAGGTAAATAAGGAACCTTTATTTCATGTCCGGTGTAATTTTTTGGTTCAAAAATTGGAGGGGTGGAATATTTAACAGAGAATTTCAATTCTCCGCCGGGAGAATAATCTAAAGCAGTGATAACAGGCTCATCCATCACTTTTAATTCTAATTCATCAACAGCTTTCCAGAACAAACTATTAGCAACTTTTTCGGAAGCTAAATGTTCTAAAGAATCTCCGTACATTCTTTTGATATGAAATTCTGGAACCTTTCCTTTTCGGAAACCGGGAATTTCAAGATTTCTTTTTCTTTTATTAACATCTTCTCTAATGAGGGGAGCTGCCTCATCGGCAGGCACAATAATTTCAATTTCTTGGGTAGCTTCGTCTATTGTTTTAAGGTTCTTTTCCAAATTAATCTCCGTGGGTAAAATAAGTGCGAAAGGGGGGACTCGAACCCCCATGGATTGCTCCACTAGATCCTAAGTCTAGCGTGTATGCCAATTTCACCACTTTCGCGGAAAGTCGAAAAAATAATCTCGTAATTTAAGGAAAATTATCCGAAAAAGAAAAAAACAGATTAGTTATTTATGTTTTGAGTTGTCTTTGCAATTTTTTTCTACCGGTAAGTGAATTTACCCCGCAATTGCAAATAAAGGTACAGATTTAATGTAAAATAATTATCAAATAGCCGGTAAATATTCTAAATCTTTTTTCTTATTGTAGATATCAAGGAAATAATCAGGGTGTAAATGATCTTTTTTAGATGAAACAAATTGAAATTTTAGTAATTCATCACTAATTTTTCCGTTTTGGATTCGTATTGAGTTAAGTGAAAGTCTTTCTGAAAATAAATTTTTAATAGATGCTCCTGAATTAATGAACTTGATACCTTTAATATGGTATGATTTATTCTCATGAATATGTCCGTGAAGAACTAAATTAACTCCTAAATTATTAAACAACTTAATTAATTTTCGTCTTTTTTTGAGTTTTGTAGTATGACTCTCAATTTTTTGAAAGAACTTTTTTGTTAAGGTTTCTTGCACATCATCAAGTTTGTAAAAATGATGATGAACCAAAAGTATTTTAGTGTGGTAATCACTATTCAATTTATCAAAAATAAGGGAAAGATTTTCTAATTGAGTTTTGTTAATTTTCCCGTTTGAGGCAGCCGGATTTTTTAACGAAAACTTTTCATTAGAATTTAGCCCTACAATTACTACACCGTCAATAATTTTGGCATAAGGATAAATTCCTTCCTCCGGTAAAAAGAAAGCATTATTTAAAGTCTCTGAAAAATAAGAATGGAATAGTTCAACTTTCTTTTCGTAGTCTGTATTGAGGCAACGGGAGGGAAATGAGATTAAATCTTCTGTGATTGTTACTCCCCCGTAAATATCATGATTTCCTGCAACAAGAGAAACCCTTTCTCCCGAAAGCAGATTCAGATTTTTTAATATTTTTCTAAATATTTCGAAATCCTTTTCAGTACCGTGGTCTGTAATATCACCGGAAATTAAAATATGATCTACTCCGGTTTTAATTGCCTGAGAACCTCCTAAAGCATTAGAATTTGCTCCAACAGTAGTTTTATCAGCAGTCATTAGCACAAATGGACAGCCTAATTTAGCAGCATCCATTTTTAATTTTTTTGACGCCTTTTTATCACCTGTATTTCCGGTTTGAAAATTGATAAGACCTGTTTTACCTCTTACTTCTCCAGCTTTTTTTAATCCGGCTATGTATGCTTTATCTTCAAGGATTACAACTTTTTCCCAGTCATCTTCACCATTTACAACAATTTTTTCAGTAACATCTTC
>JACSRR010000314.1 GCA_014879635.1 Ignavibacteriaceae bacterium
GTAGTTGACAAATTTAGTGGGTAGCTGAAAAAGTTCGAAGTTCGAAGTTCGAGGTTAAAAGGAAAAATTAGTGGATAGATGCGAAACGCAGTTGACCGATCGCTATCGCTGACAGTTGACAGGGAACCCGTACCAGAGCCGGACGGGATTGACCGGAGTCGAAATGACCTCGCATATTTTTAATTTCAACTAAGCACTAAGCACTATGAACAAAGAACTTTTTTTCAACCCCGAACCCCGAACCCCGCACCTTTAACATTTTTCGCTACATCTTAATTTTGGAATATTCAAACATTTTGCTTATTTTTTTGTCGTCAAATTAACAAGCACCATAATTAAAGGATAACTGTGAATAAGTTAAAACCACAAGCACTAAAAAAAGGCGATACTATTGCCCTCATTTCACCCGCATCTTTACCGCGAGATCTCACAAGAATCGATAAAGCAGCTTTATATTTTGAAAATAAGGGCTACAAGGTTAAAATAGGTAAAAATACCACAAAACTTTACGGATATCTTGCAGGCACAGATTCAGAAAGACTATCAGATCTGAACGATGCCTTTTCTGACAATTCGGTGAAGGCAATTATCTGTTTGAGAGGCGGATACGGAGCAGGAAGATTGATTAATCTTATTAATTTTGATTTAATTAAAGATAACCCTAAAATATTTACGGGCTATAGCGATATCACAACACTTCAAATGGCTTTTTTGAGTAAAACAGGTATGATTAGTTTTGCAGGTCCAATGGCTGCCGTTGATTTATACGAAAATCCTGACCCATATACTGAAACCTTGTTTTGGGATTTAATTACGGGTGCAAAAGAGATTACCGAAGTTCCTCTGCCTGAAGGTGTTAAATTAGGCGGAAACAGACAAGGAAGTTCAAGCGGCGAATTGATTGGAGGTAACTTGGCTCTTTTTACTTCGCTTTTAGGTTCGCCTTATCTGCCTAAACCGGAGGGGAAAATCCTCTTTTTCGAAGATGTTTCAGAACCTCCTTATAGAATTGATAGAATGTTAAACTCACTCTTACTATCGGGTTATTTCGAAAAATGTAACGGAGTAATTATTGGTCAATTTACCGATGGTGAAACCAATAATCCGTACAACCCTACTCTAAGTCAAGAAGAAGTGTTTTCGCATTATCTTTCAAAAATTAAATGTCCCGTAATTACCAATTTTCCTCACGGACATGTTAAGAACATAGCCACACTACCGTTTGGTTTAGAAGTAACTATTGATTCTAACAATTGTAAAGTATTTTTTAACGAAAGAGCAGTTACAATTTAGATTGTAAAACCGTGAGTCAAGTTTTTATTCATTGACTCATCAGCCATTCTTTCTTTAAATAGTATCAATTTTTTGAGTAAAGATTCATCGGCAACCGAGAGGATCTGAGCTGCAAGAATTCCGGCATTACGCCCCTGGTTAATTGCAACCGTTGCCACAGGTACGCCTCCCGGCATTTGCACAATTGAAAGCAGGGAATCTAAGCCGTCTAATGATTTTCCTTTAACCGGTACACCAATTACGGGCAGGGGAGAGTTAGCTGCAATCATTCCGGGTAAATGTGCCGCTCCGCCTGCTCCGGCTATTATAACCTTTATTCCTCTTTTGTGCGCATTTTGAGCGTATTGTGTCATAAAAACAGGTGTTCTATGAGCAGAAACTATTTTCATTTCAAAATGAATATTTAATTCTTTAAGTACAATGGTAGCGTCTTGCATTACGGTTAAATCTGAATCGCTTCCCATAATTATGCCTACAATCGGGTTATTTTCCATTATTAATTCCTATTTTAATTTTTTCTTCTGCCTTGAGGGCTTTGTTTAAAATTGTCTTGGGGTCTTTTCCGGTAACAGTGATATGCCCCATTTTTCTCCCCGGCTTGCACTCTTCTTTTCCGTACAAATGTATTTTGATATCCGGGTCTTCTAAAATTTCTTCGTAGTTAGTAATATTTCCGGTGCCCTTAATTTTACCTAAGGTGTTAACCATTACGGCGTTGTCAGTTTTCATTTTAGTGCTGCCTAAAGGTAAATTTAAAACTGCTCTAATATGATTTTCAAATTGCGAAGTTACGCATGCTTCTATTGTATAATGCCCCGAGTTATGAGGGCGGGGAGCCATTTCATTTACTAAAATTTCATTTTCTGCGGTTAAAAAAAATTCAATTCCGAAAATACCTGTTCCGTTAACGGCTTTGATTGCCGAAATCGCAATTTCTGTTGCCTTATCTGAAACCCGTTGTTCAATATTAGCGGGGGCAATTACAACTTTACAAATATGATTTTCTTGCTCTGTTTCAACAACGGGATAACTAACATGAGATATCTTGTTAAACGCCACCATTATAGCTAATTCTTTAACAAACGGGATAAACTTTTCTGCATAAAGCTCACTTTTCCGGCTGAGCAGTTTTTTCAATCCTTCTTTGTAATCAGAATCTGATTCCACCAAATGATTGCCATACCCGTCATATCCCATTTTCTTAGATTTTAGAACAAACTTTTCTCCAAGCCTCTTTGCTACAGATAAAAAAGAATCGCTTTGAGTAATCTCTGTGAAAGGTGCAACGGGTATCCCTGCCGTTTGAAGAGTTGATTTCTGAACAAACTTATCTTGAATCAATTTAATAGTGTTACTAGAAGGAAAAACTTTTTTCCCCTTCAGTTCTATGTAACTTAAATGACCTTCATCTATAAACTCGTTTTCTAATGTAATTACATCCGAAATCTCAATAAATTTATCCAAAACTTCTCTGTTTTCAATATCTCCGGAGAAATTAAATTGAGTTAATTTACCCGCCGGCGAATTGTGAAAACCTTCAAAAATTGCTACATCAAATCCCATTCTAACAGCTTCTAAAAGTGACATTTTAGCGAGCTGACCGCCGCCGAGAATACCTATAACCAAAATTCATTTCCAATTAATTTTTTCTAAATTTTTACCGTCGGATCGCAAAATAATTGCTCCCGATTCATCGGTTCTTAACAACTCAACATTGTTACTTTCAAAAATATTTACAACAACGGAGTCCGGATGCCCAAATTGATTCCCTGCACCGGCACTAATAATTGCATACTCAGGTTTAACAATCGAAACAAAATTTTTATGGCTGCTTGTTTTGCTTCCGTGATGCCCCGCTTTAAGAACATTTGAAACTAAAAAATCACCGTATTTATTAACGAGATCAGTCTCAATATTTTTGGGTGCATCGCCCGTAAAAATAAAATGATTCACTCCGTTCACAATTTTAAGTACGGCAGATCTTTCATTTCTGGAGTCAAAAGCAATGTTTTCAGGATAATGCCCGTCTGCGAGACAAAATATTTTAATGTTACCGTCAAAAATAATTTTTTCTTCGTAGAAATTAACTAAACTTTTAGGAATTGAGTCTAAAATTTTCATCTCCGATTCAATAGTGCTATCCGGTGCAGGGATATAAATCGATTTAATTTTGGCTTATTGGATTTTTCGGTGGCAAAAAAAATAATTAAAAAAAGATACAGCCCTTTTGTCTCCCCGC
>JACSRR010000454.1 GCA_014879635.1 Ignavibacteriaceae bacterium
CAGATGTGTATAAGAGACAGACATTGTTGCAATTGAAGGTGATCAAGCTACAAACACAATGGGCTTAAAATCTTTTGTCGAAAAATACGGTAGTACAGAAAGCGGGCAAACAGCAAAAGTTTATCTCGGAAATTCTTATCTCTTTCTAGGTAATTTTGATGATGCATTAAAAGCTTTTGATAGTTATTCAGGTAGTAACGAGGTTCTAAAAGCCGCTGCTTATGCCGGCGCCGGAAGTGCACTTGAAGGTAAAGGAAACAAAGATGAAGCTCTCAAAAATTATGTTAAAGCTTATGAAGTTTCAAAATCAAATGTTCTTAACCCAGTTTATATGTTGGCAGCCGGAAGATTAAATATTGAACTCGGTAAGAAAGATAAAGCCGTTGAAATTTTAAGAAGAGCTAAAGCAGATTTCCCCCGTTCAACTATGGCACGCGATATTGATAGATATTTAGCAATAGCGGAGTAATATGAATTTAGATGCCCTCGTAATATCAGCACATCCTGATGACGCCGAACTTTCAATGGGCGGCACGATAGCTAAACTTTCTTCATTAAATTATAAAGTCGGTTTAGTTGATTTAACAAAAGGTGAACTTGGTACGAGAGGCAATGCAGATTTAAGGCAGCGTGAGGCTTTTCAAGCTGCCATTCTCTTAAAAGCTGCACTAAGAGATAATTTGTTGATGTCTGACGGCGATATTCAAATCAACAAAGAAAATTTGCTTAAAGTTATAATGGTTATAAGAAAATACAGACCGGGCGTAATTTTTGCCCCTTATTTTAATGACCGGCATCCTGACCATATTGCAGTTTCTAAACTTTGTAAAAAAGCCGTATTCTATTCCGGATTAGCTAAAATTAAAACTTTTGACAAAGAACAAGCCCAAGAGCCGTTCAGACCTGCAAAGCTTTATTATTTTATGCAAACCTACACTTTTGAACCAAGCTTTATTTTTGATATCACAGATACTTTTGATACCAAAATGAAATCAATTGAAGCGTATTCCAGTCAATTTCATAATCCGAAGAGTAAAGAACCCGAAACATTTATAAGTAAACCCGGCTTTATAGAGTTTATCAAAGCCAGAGCCTCATTCTTCGGATTTAAAATTGGGAAACAGTACGGTGAGCCTTTCTATTGCGAAGAATCTATTCAATTGAACGCCAAAGATCTACTTAATATTGAATAGCCTTGATTAAATAAGGGCTTTAAAACCCTCTTATTTAATTAATCATCTCTAATAAAACCCCCTCTCTAAGAGCATAATCAGAGAAGTAAGCGTTGTGCAAGTGCAACTCATAAAATATTTTTGAGAATACTATTACACCTGCGGGAATAATGTCTGCCCTGCCCGGTTCAAGCCCCGGTAATTTCATTCTATCTTCAACCGTCTTAGCCCCTAAAACTTTTTTATAGACAGTCTGTAGATTGTTTAACTCAAACATTTTAACACCCACATTTTTTTTGTCGTTTAAAGTGTTGCAAAGTGTGAGAATATTTTTTGCAGTACCCGAAGAAAAAACGGCAAATTCAAACCCTGCTTTAAGGATATCATTTTTAATTAAGTCTAATTGCCCTTCAATATAATAGTTACAGGCAAGCACACCATCCTTTTTGACGGTATAATCGGGAAAGAATTTTTTAGTTAACCTAACGGCGCCAATTTTTAGAGAAGTTGAGTAAATTGTTTCACCGTTTTCGCCTATATAAAATTCTGTGCTCCCGCCTCCTATATCAATACACAATATTCTGTTTTCGTTCAATTTTAACAGGGAATTGACGGCATTATAAATGTAAGCCGCCTCTTGCAAACCGTCTATAACATCAATAGTTAAACCGGTTTCAGCATAAACTCTAGAAATAAAATCATCCTTGTTTTGGGCTTCCCTCACGGCACTTGTTGCAACAATTTTCATTTCGGCTTTATATTTATCCGCAAGGTCTTTGAACCTTTTAACTAATCTGACCCCTTTTTCGATATCCGATTTTTTAATAAAAGTTGTACTTTGAAGAGTAGTTGTTGATAATCTGAGAATAGCTTTTTCACGGTCGATAATTGTAAAACCGTTACGAGGATTTTTTTGAGCAATAACAATGTGGAATGAATTAGAACCGATATCTAAAACTGCGTAATGCTTTTCAGACACCGCGTCTTACCCGGGGCGATATTTTTATGAGTTGTTCACTTAAATCAAAAACTTCTTCAACCGGAATTTCATCAACTATATCCGATTTTTTCATAAAGTATTTGTTTTTACCCAAAGGAGCAAATTCAAGCGGGTCAGTTGTACCAAAAAGTGAGATTTGCGGAGTATCGGTACACCCGGCTATATGCATTAAAAGAGAATTGCTTGTAACATATAAATCTGATTTTGAAATTAAAGCAGAAAACTCATGAGTAGTTTTTTCGGTAAAAACTAATACTGTAAACGGGAGTGAATCCACAATTGAATTTACAGTTTCCCTGTCTGCTTCAAACCCGGTAAGATATATACAAGCGTCATACTTCTGTTTTAATCTTTTAATTAACAAAACAAAGTTAGGATAATACCATCTATCGCCTAATCTATCAGCACTTGCATTAATCCCGATAATTATTCTCTCTTTATAACTTTCAAACCTTTTTAAGAAGCGTTCGGTTTCAAATTCATCTCTGTAATCGGTTTCTAAAGTTGATTCAAGCTTAGTAACGCTTATATTTACGAAATCTGCAATAGAGGCAATCTTTTCGGAAATGTGGTTATCATGCGTACTCAACCAAATTAATTCGGCTTTTATATTAAAACAAAATGCCGAAGGATTTTTTCTTTTATTTATTGACGATACGCCGGCTTTAATTCTTGCCCCCGAAATCCTGGCAATCAAATCTGAACGAAGTGAGAACTTAGAATATACTGGTACTAATGCAAGATCATATTCTTCACGAAGATAACGCCAAAAATTTGATATATATTTATACTTAAATAATTTTTTCTTGTCGAAAACAATTGTTCTATCAATATTAGAATTCTTAGAAAGAATGCCGGAATTACTGCGGTCAAATACAACTGTGATTCTTGAAACAGGAAAATTTATTTTAATTGCATTTATTAGCGGGGTTGTAGCTATTAATTCAGTGGGTGAAAAATGAGTAAGTACAATAAGAACATTATTTGGCTTAACATCTGTACGGTCGCAGATTTTCAACTTGCCAAAAAATAATCTCAAAATAGTTACTAAAATTTTACGCATAGATAGAATTATTTAATTTCCTTGTACTCAACATCAACAATATCACGGTTTTCTTTGGGTGATTTGCTGCTTTTTTGAGAGTTGTGGAAGACTT
The DNA here is from genome assembly GCA_014879635.1 of Ignavibacteriaceae bacterium. Taxonomy (GTDB): domain Bacteria; phylum Bacteroidota; class Ignavibacteria; order Ignavibacteriales; family Ignavibacteriaceae; genus BA9. Next base: position 3,330 of record JACSRR010000454.1, read on the forward strand.
TTTCGTTATTGTTCATTTGTTTGTTGTGCATATAACTCTTAAATAATCTTTTGATAAAAAAATAAGAAATTATAGCAAAAACAAAATAAAAAAACTTGGTCATATTACAAAAGATTCCTTGACTCAGGTTTATAGAATTCTATATTTCCTCTGTCTTCTCTAAAAATTGCATCAAAAAGATTATCAA
>JACSRR010000155.1 GCA_014879635.1 Ignavibacteriaceae bacterium
AGATGTGTATAAGAGACAGGCCGGGAATTGTATCAATTGCGGTACCGGTTGAAGAGAATCTAATAGGGCTAATTCCGTTACCGTTGTAGTAGAAATCACCATTCGGTAATGGTAATACAGCCGGTGATCCAACATTAACAGCAGCCGAAAGTGTAATTACTTGCGGAGTTTGATTGAAGGTACCGCCTGACATTGTCCACTTTAGAACTTTAGCTTGATTAGCTATAGCTGCCCAAACTTCAGCAGTTCCTGCAGCGTAACTTCCTCTCGCAAAGAACTTATCGCCTAATCGTTCAGCTACTGCCGAAGTATATGAAATAGCTACAACGGGATCTGAACCTAAGTCATTATACATATATACTTTGAAAGGATTTGCAGGGTTTGTTGCATCTGTAGTAACATTACCCACAAGTATTTTTCCGTCCTCTAAAACGGCAGCATCATTAACCTGGAACACACCGCCGGTTATACCGGTTACTGATAATGTTCCTGCATCTGCTCCGGTTAATCCGTCAACAACTCTAACTGAGTTGCCGCCGTTTCTGGAAGGAATAATAACTCTGTCAACCATTTGTCTTGAAGGAGGTGCACTCATTACTTTACCTGCGCCCATACCTCTTTCAGTTGAGCCGGTGGTTGAAAACCATGCCGGTACATTTGAAGAAGCTGCTGCATTTTGCCATACTGTTGTAAGTGGTGGTGGTGGAGTATAAGCTGTTGCAACTGCTCTTAAATACCATGCATAAGGTACTGATGATATCACTAACGGGAACCATGTTCCGCCATCACTTGAGAGGAAACTTCTACCGGGCACAGGAATTGTACCGGCATGGGCTCCCATCGGGAACTGGATTGAAGATACAAATGACATGCCTACCCAATAATCATTATTTGCCATTATTATTGGTGCATCTTCGCCTAAAGGTAATGTAACATAAAATGTTCCGGTACCTGCGTTAATGTAATTTTCACCTGCAAATTTCTTGCTGTAAATTACTGCTCCGGGTGCAGTTGTATCTGTTCCCGCAGAGTAAATTTTAACTTCAATTGAATCACTGCTTGCTTCGTTTCTGTAAATAGCATCGATATTCTCAAGTTTTACATCAGAAGTAGTTGTGAATCTTACTGCAGCGGTTAAAGGCAGGTTATTTGCGCCAAACCCTATAGTTGTTGGTGCTGTTTGTGCACCGTTATCATTAATAAATCTGATATTTGGAGTTGGATATACTAAAACTTTGAAGTTTCTCAAAGTATCATTGGAAGTATTCACATCACCTGTTGCGGTTGAGTACGCCCATGCAGTATATGTTCCTTTAGTTGAAGGAGTAAATGATATATCTACTGAATCAACTCCGCCAACTTCGCCGATACCGGGTCTATTAATAATGCTACCGGCTACGCCGTCAAAGCCATTATTTACTGCGAAAGCAGGACCTGTTGCTCCAAGTCTTCTTACTAACGCTTTCATATTAACCGGTGTTAATGAAGCACCGTCAGTATATTGATTATCGTCAAATGTGAAGTTTGTTCTAATTACATCAGATGATACAGAACCTGCGCCCGAAGGTACAAATTCAACTTCTGATTCTGTTTTAGTAACTACTGATATTTGATAGGGATTAGGAATTCCGCCTATCTGAGGATATCCTACAACTGCATAATCAACTTCAGGTAATTCATCAACTACAATGTTATCTAAGTAAAGATTCCACCTGTCTTGCAAGCTGTATGATTGGAATCCTACATAATGTAACCCTGTTGAGGTAGGTGCTATAAACACTGTGTTTGAAACATAAACGGTATTATCCACATTAGGATGTTCTGCCAATACATTAGTCATTGCGGCAACATTTTGTGCTGAACCATAAGATACTCTTAATCTTTCTGGGTAAGCTGATGTTTCAGCTCTATAATAATAGGTTACTGAATATACTTTTCCTGATTCTAAATTTAATGCAGGAGTAATTAACCAGTCATCACCCGGCAATGTTCCGCTATAAACATATCTTGCGGCTCCAGGTCCTGAATATGGATTAGCTGTTGTTCTATTCCAAGTAGTTCCGCCGTTAACATCAATTCTTGCCCAATAGTTTGGCGGGAATTGAAGGCTGTCAAAACCTTCCGTATATGGGAATGTGTTAACAACATAAGGATTAACGGTAAGTACACCTGAAGGATGAGCTGTTGAATCCCAGAAATTGTTATTTAAACCGCCATATCTGTATGGTCCGTTTAGATATTGGAATCTACTTGCATAATAGTATGTACCCGGAGCTAAGCCGGTACCTATTGCTGCAACAAATTCATCGTTATTTCCTACATTATTGTTAAATGTAGCAGGAATCCAAGTAGTCCATGTGTTTGGATTTGTATTTGTTGAACTGATACCAATCCATGCATCCAAACCAAAAGCTTGTCCTGCAGAATCTGTTACGCCTGCTTTGTAAGCTTGAGCATAAACATCAACTGTTTGTCCTTGCGTAATTGTTGCATCAGGAGGCCATTGTAAATTACCCCAATCAATAACTACTTGTGGTGGAGTACCGACAAAAAACTCGTCAAAATCAAGGTAAAAATCACCATTTAATTTTAGACCGTTAATTTTAACTTGAATTGTTTGCCCACTTAAAGGATTTAAATTCCATGTTTTTTCAACATAATCTAAAGTAACAACATGGTTATGAGCACCAATAGAATCAACTACTGTAAATGTGCCTCCATAATTAGTGGATATGGAGATGTAGTAGATAAAATCAGTTGCGGGTGTTGGTGTAGTAGGATAATTAGTAAAATTTACAACTCTGTATTTAAATTTCAATACTCCGTCAGGGCTAATTGAAACAAACGGAAGTGAAACCTCACCGGTAAGGTTTCCACCTGTACCATAAAGATTTCTTGTTAACCTTTTACTATTATTAACACCACCTGTAGCATTAATAAGAAAATTTCCACTCCAATTTACCGGTAAAGTAGTTGTAGTTGTATCAAAATTCTCATTAATTTGAGTTACCACAATAGGAGTAACAGCAGTTGCAGTTAGTTTTGCATACACTGTTGGATTATTAACATCATTTGTATTGATAGCAATTGAATCACTAAAACTTCCGGCACTTGTGGGAGTAAAAGTGACTGCAACTATTTGGCTACCACCCACAGCAACATCAACAGTACTTGTACTAAGTGTTACCAGACCGGGAGGTACAAGAGTTCCGGTTAATTGAGCGCCGCCGGTATTACTTATTGTTAAATTATAAGACTTTGAACCACCAACAAAAACATTTCCTAAAGCGCTTGTAACCGGTGATATTTGGATAACCGGTTGCACAGGTAAGGCTTCAATTAATATATCATCAAGCCCTGTACCATAAGCATTAAAAGTACCGTTAGTTTTATCACGCCAACGCAGTCTGACATTATTACCCGCATAAGCGCTTAAATCCGCAGTGACCTCTTGATAAGCATTTTGAGCAGATGGTGCAGACAAGAAACTTAATGTGTTCCATGTAGAACCATTATCTGTTGATATCTCAAAGAATGTTGTATCGTTACCTGCAACTACGTTAATATCATCATCTTTCCAGAAGAATTTAACTCTGTGCGCAGCAGGTAATTCAATTCTTGGGCTAACTAAAAACGCTTCTCTGTTACCTGAATAATTATAAATAACACGAGCAGCAAACGGAGCTGTGTTGGCTTCAGTTCCTCTTTCCCAGAAAGTACCGCTCCATCCGCTTCCGGTTACTATTCCATCAGTGAAACTTTGCGTATAAGGAAAAGAAGTAATAGGATTTGTATCAGGTAAAGTATTCAAATGTACCTTATATGAAGCAATTCCGTTATTTGTACCTAAAAGCCATAAATCAAATGTACCATTACCATTATTTCTGAAGGCTACATCTCCTGTACCATTAGTATTTGTTGAGGTACCTAACGAAGGTGTTGCATCTATTGCAAAATGTTGAGTAGAACCGTTATTAGTAACATCTACTAATTTTAAAGAATTAGCAGTTGAACCGGTACCGGTACCGAAAACATAAAACACTGCATATTTTCTTCCGCTGATTTCAAAATACTTCGGAGAAATAGAACTCGAATTTAAATAAGCGGTTGTAGTTAAAGTTGTAAGGGTATCAATTATTGATCCGTCAGAATTAAACCTTCTGGCGGTAGAACCACTTGCTTTATAGAGAAATTCGCTCACACCGGGAGTTAACGGATAAACCATTGCATTTGCACCGGGAAGAGTAGTTGAAATTCCGGTAAGTGTAATTTGAGTAGGTGTAAGTACTGCAGGTGCCTGCTCAGTAAATCTATAAATTACATTAGCATCAACACCGCCGCCGCCGGTAGAAGGAGCTGCGTAAAGGGTTATTGTACCCCCGGCAACTGAACCTACAACAGTTAACTTATCACCAAATCTCAAAGCTGTTGCGGTTGTTAATTCGGCTGCAACCACAGGGTCTGCCGATTCACTATCCCAACGATAAATTTTTAAAGGTGAAGTAGAAGCATTTGTAGTTACATTTGAAGCAAATATAACGCCATCTTCACTTACGCCAATACCTGAGAGTACAACTGCACCGCCGGAAATACCGGTTGTACTTAAAGTACCGACAGAATCACCGGTTTCTGCATTAATTATAATAACGCTTGCCGGGGAAGTTGTTGATACAATATACAAACGGTGATTTCCGTTTACGAATCCATATGCCATTCCTCTCTGGAGATTAGTACCAAAATAGGATGGTAGGCTTGATAATTTTACACTCTTTTCCCAATTGGTTGTTCGCCATTGGGCATTGAGTTCTGTACCTGAAAAAACTAACATTATTGAAATAATCAATAAAGTCAATTTTCCCGGTAAAGAGGGAATATTTTTATTCATGTCTTTCTCGATTTTGTTTAAGAAAAAATTTAACTCAATTTAAATAAAACAACTGAATTAAACAAAGAATATAGATATAATCTCGACATACAGTATTATGCTGAGCAAAAGATTGAGTTAGAACAATTCCGCATTTTGAGATTTTATCAGTTACTTTTTATAATTATATATTTTATTTTTTATAAATAGGTATTATTTTTTAGTTTTCTCAACTTAAAGTTTTATGGTCTGTATTCTTGAAATACAGTTTTAAAGAATTTTAGAATGTACCTCCTGTTAACAATGTAAACAGGAAGACCGAACTATTATCATTACAAAAAACTAAATTCGTAAATTTAATTTTCTTTTTAAAAACCTAATCTCATATTCAAAGTTGGTACATACTCTACAGTAAATGCAGTTGGTTGAGGTTCAAAATTCATACTAACCGTTAAGTTACTATTTATTTTTGCAGCTGACCACGCAGCTTCTGCAGCTGAAAGAATATGATTGATTACGATAAAAAGTACCATTCTATTTGATGTGTTATAATAGTCATTAGCCTCACCCCTCATTTGAGCATAGCCTAAAAACATAGGAGTAAGATTTGCGTTATATTCAGGGGTGTTATCATCAAGTTGGTCAGCCCAACCATGATTATACTGCGGATATTTTCCGATTAATTCATAATATTGCTGGTCACCGTGAGGTGGCAATTTGTGTGAAAATCTTGTTTCTGTGTAATTTAATTCACCCCAATTTACTCTTTCCCACGGCTTAAGACTTGTGTTTGGGTCAATTGTTATATTTGCATCTACCGGCAATTTTAATGCTTCTTTATTTATCATTAACCAATTAGCATATTTAACTACGCTCCAATTTTCATCGGCATAGTTCTCAAAAAACGCATTTTGGTCGTTCCCTTTCTTATTGTAAGCAATAGCGGTAGTTATTAGTGCTGCTTCTACAGCTACAAAAATTGCGGTTTTCCACCACTCTCCGTTGTACAATTGCCCTGCTCCGGGAATTGCAGCCGAAAGTAGCCCCGAAATTAAAACATTTTTCTTTTGTCCGCTATTAAATATTTGAACTACATTATTAGTTTCCTGTACCGGAAGATTCGATTTATCAAAAGTTAACACTCCTGTAACAATATCTTGATTATTCTGCTGAGCGTTAAGAGTAATCGTAATTAAAAATAAAAGTACAAAGCCTATTCTTTTCATTATTAAGTCCTTTAAAAATCAAATCCGAATAATACACCGGCGTAAAAATTAAATTCTTTGCCGTATTTAATTACTTCCCTGTTGGTTTCTCTTAATACTTCATCAAATCCGTATGCTGCGGTAAAGAAAAAACTGGTGGGAAACAAATAAAACGAATTCATTTGAACTCTAATTTCTGCACCAACTCCCTTCTTAAAATCAGAGATTGAAGGGAAATCGTTGTTCCAAGCGTTTCCGATATCTCCGAAAACACTTAAGAAAATTTTATCGAAATATAAATGTCCAAATCTTGCATCAATATTTTGTACTAAAGGGAAACGGTAGGTCAAATTTGCCCAGAGTAATTCATTTCCGCTAATCGAATAGAACGGATAAGACTTCATTCCTATTAAACCGCCTAAATAAAAGTCGAAGAAATCCGGAACTGTTTCTCCCAATATTGTGCCTGCTCTTACTTGAAGCGATGCAGTATGATCCTTTATTACCGGCAGAGAGAACATTGAGTTTATTTCAAAGCGATGATAGTTGTAATCTTTATATTGCGGTTTTAAAATTCCGTCTTCTACCGTATATTCGCCATCAGGATTAAACCTGTTCATCTCATAATCATACTTTAATTCAAACTTTAATCCTTCCGGATTAATTTCCATGTTTCTTGAAGCTTTAATTGATTCAAAATTGTATTTTAACCTGAAATTACTTCCGATAAGATAAGTATCGTAAGTTGTAGGATACAAGAAAGCTGTATTCGGAATGATAAAACTTTCTATTGTGGCGGTATAACTACTAAAAATATACCTGAACTCAAGTAAGTGAGACCGGGAAAATATGTGCCCTTTAGCAGCAAGATTGACTTCAAACAGGTTGTAACCGACTCCAGTTCCTACTACAGGGAGCTCATCAATTAGAATTTCAACATCAGCTTTTCTTGAAATATTGTAAAGTTCAAGTACTAAATCGGGCTTAATTCCTAAATCGTAAAGCAACGGAATTTTGTTTCTATACTCAAACATTAAAAACAAATCTCTTTCCATTCTAAGATTTACCGACCCGCCGGCAAACAACGAATACCTGTTTAGTATATCGTTTGAAGCTAAATATACACCCGGTTTAATTTTCTCAAGTTCGTTATTGGTAGTATTGTAATTATCAAAACGAATAAAAGGGAAAATGCTCAACCTTGTAAACGAACCTGTATATCTCGATTTTTCGGGCATTTCAAGGTTATAATCGTTGAAATTTTTAAATCTTTCGAAATCAACTTCGGTATAATCACCTAACCTGCTAATACTACCTGCACCTGCACTTGATTTAGGCAAATAAAAAGCGTTTTTATCCACTTTTTTCTGTTCGTCATTCGAAATAAAAAATATTTTATAACCGGTAGATGTATAGCCGGCATACGCAATATTTCCGTTTTTATCTACTGAAGGCATAAAAGCCCCGCCCGTAACATTTGTTAACCTTGTTTTACTACCGGTAGTTAAATCTAATTGATAAAGGTTAAAAATTCCGGTTTCATCCGATGCATAAATTATATTCCCGTTTGAATCAAACACGGGATTTCGTTCGTCAAAATCAGATTTAAGTACAAACTCAACATCACCGCCGGATAAACCTACCTTAGCAATATCTCTTCCGTGATGATAAGAATAATCAAACACTATATAACCACCATCCGGTGAAAATTTTGGATTATATACTTGTTCGCCGTTTCTGTAATCAGTTAATGATTTGAAGTTTTTGCCGTCAATATCAATTATTCCAATATTTGTGGTGCCGTCTTTTTGATAAAGAAAAACGAGCTTTGTACCATCTTTTGAAACTGACGGCTGATTTGCCCTCATTCCGAATGTAAGTCTCTCTTCTTTTTGAGAGATTGTATCATAAGTAAAAATATCGTGAAGACTGTAACCGTTTTTATTATCGCGGGTTAATTTAGAATAAAAAAGTTTGCTTGTACCGGGAATAAAACCAAAATTTGACCTGATACCACCGGTTATCCCCTTCTCAGTTCTTTTTTCGATGTCATATTCTCTAAGTGAAGTTGGTGCAAAGTAATCACCTTCTAAATTTGAGATATAGTAAATTTTAGTACCGTCATCGTTAAATATGGGATAAAAATTTCCGAAACCTTTTTTACCCGTCATCTCCCCTTCAACTTTGTTCATCAAAACGGGATTTATTCTGTTTTTGTAATCAGCCGTAATGTAGGTCTGCCATTCGTTATAAAGTTCTTCACCCGAAATTCCTAAAATTTCTTTACAAGCGGAATCAAAAGTAAAAGTACCAAATTCACCAAGTTTTTTACTTAGTGTACGGAGTTTAATTTCACCGTATTTATGAGCAATATATCTTGTAAGTGCAAAGCCCGAGTTGTAAACCGATTCATTACCTAAACTTGTTTTACCAAAAACACCCATTTGATTCCAAGTAAGCATATTTCCGTCAAGTGCGTAAGAGCGAAGAATCATATCCCTGTGTGAATCCCAGTTATCGTAATCAAACTCCTCTCTCATATATTGAGCAGTGCCCTCGGCAAACCAAGCCGGCATATTAATCATAGCCAACGGATAAGAAGCAATGATATTTGGGAATCCGTATAATATATCCGGTCTTCTTTTATCCTCATAATTCAACCACTGGATATAAATAGCGGGAATAGACCTGGTAGTTTTTATAGCAGCTTGAATTTGAACCATGTGCGTAAACTCGTGAGCTATAACATTTCTAAGCCAATTGTGCGAGCCCCTAAGGTCAAAATCAAGGGCACTTGTCCAAATTTCAATTTTATTGTCGAAAAAATAAGTGGCTCCGTTTGAATAATCATCAATATCTTTAATTACATAGTGTACTTTACCGGGGTCAAAAGCGTAAAGCAAAGTAACGGGTTCCCAAATTTCTTCCGCAATTGCAAGAACAACTTTGGCAGTTCTTTCGGCTCCCTCATGAAAATGAACTTCAACATTTTCCCCTTTTATTGTAAACCATTCAAATTCGGCTCTGAAATCGTCTAATTGGGAAAAAATATTGATTGAAAAAGAAAAAAAGAGAATCAATATTAAATTCTGAAACTTCATAAAACTCACTATTTAACTACTGCTATTTTAAAAGTTTTGTTGTCATTTTGAGCACTTCTTAACGATTTTGCTTCAAAACGGGCAATATAAACACCTGATTGTATATCTGAAACATTCCAAGCAATTTCATTGTCAAAACCACCTGTACCGGTACTGATGAGTTCTGCTACAAAATCACCGCTCAAATCAAAAATTTTGACATTAACATCACTGTCTTCCGAAACAAAAAACCTAATATAAGTCACATTGTCATACACAGGGTTTGGATAATTGTAAACTTTTGATTTTGGTAGAAATTCTGCTGTTGATGATGAGCCGGTTGCTGCCGCTACAAACCTTGTGTTTTCATTATTCCCTGAATTTCCTGAAAAAACTGGTTTGTTTCCTGTAACTTCAATTAAATCTTGTGTGAAAAAATTATCTTTTGAAACTGCAGTTAATACTAATCCCTGTGAAGTTTGATTGATTAGAACCGGATAACTTAAACCTGTAGGATAACTGAGCGGAAAGCCAGAAATTTGTTTTCCTGATTTTCCGTTTATCGCATATAAAGAACCTGATTCATTGTAGGCAAGAACTGAAATAACTCCTGAAGATTCTAATGCGCCTGTTGAAATATACCCGTTAAAATGCGATTGATGGCTTATTTCATAAGGGAAATTATCCCCTAAACTGCCTGCCATGTTAATTGCATAAACACCTTTACCTGTAGAAAAAACAATATAATTGTTGCCGTCTGACTTTAGATCAGCAATTGCAAATGAATGAATATTTCCAAAAGTTGTAGTGAATTTTCTGACAATGTTTGCCCCTTCATAAATTAAAAATTCGTTACCCTTTGTTAACAAAACTGAATAGTGTGAGTTTGATGTTGCATTAACTAAAATATCAGAAACTTCGCCCGCTTCGTTAAAAGTGATTCCTCTTGAATCAGTGTAATAAAATCTACCTATGCCACCGTTAAGGGTTGAATTTTGAATCATTCCGAAATAATTACCGGTAGAAAAAATGTAGCTCACGGGAACTCCTGCCGTTCCGCTTAATGAATCAATTATTGAAAGGTCAAATAAACTTACTTCATATATTTTTCCGGTTACATCTCCGGCTAATATTTGTGGAGATTTACCTGCAGGTGTGTAGATAACCGGCGAGGCACTTAAAGGATTCTGAAATGTTTTTGTTATAATATTTGAAACTGCACCACCGCTGTTATAAACGGTGAGTACATTTCCTCTTACCCCCGCTATATAACTTTTGTTTTCATATTTTGTGGAAGCCGTAAATCTACTGCTGAAATTATCAGTTATTAATGCAGCATTTCCTGAAGCATCAATTTCGTAAAGCGCTTCGTTGTTGATAATGTAATTATTTACAGTTGTACTGCCTTTTTCTGAAATAGTTACCGGTTCAATTGTTGATCCTTGCACCAAATTTCCGCTAATTTTGAATTTCGCCAAACTTTTTACAACAGGTGAATTTAACGAAACGGAAAAAGAAACTGTATTTGCTGTGTCAGAAAAATTGCTCAACGAAATATTAGAAAAAGCTCCTGAATTAGAAACCGAGGCAGGTCTTGAATCACCGTCAAATCTATTTTTAAACAATTCAGCCGGATTTGAGCTAAACCAAAAATCTTCAAAAGTACCCTCTCCAATTAATCTATCACCAAAAATTGTAAAGAATTCTTCTCCTATATCTTGAATTCCGTCAGCCTCAACAACATCAACGCCTCTTCTGAATTTATTAGTATTGATACTGTTCGACTCAAAATTTTCCCTGATAACTTTTTCATCAATGTGCCAAACTACAACTCCGTTACCGGGTACAGCCCAATCAAATTCATCAACATCAATTACAACTCCTTCAAGTGAATCAACCGAGAAACTATAAAATCCGGTAGTATCTTTATAGAAAGTCTTTGTATAAACAGATCCTCTGTTCCAAATTGTAACAACGGCACCATTCTTTAATGCATCTCTTTTTCTGTTTTCAAGCAGGTAGTATTCATCGTTATTGATATCCAACTTCAGAACTGTGGTATCGGTGATTTGACTCACTGCAGAAGCAGTTAAGGTAACTCTCCCTTCATTTCCGGTATAATCAACAGGATTTACCCAGCCGAGGGCTATTTTCTCCCAAGGAGAAGGCTCCGGAGGAAAACATCCGTTATATGCAAAAATTGATTGACCGTCCATTAAACCGAATCGCCCGATTGCACTATAACCGGTTCTTGTGTCAAATAAGTCGGGTAAACCGAGAAAACTGCCTATTGAAGAAACTAAAAGACCGTTAAAAGTTATCTGATATAAAAATCTTGTATTAAATGATTCTACTTCACGGTTTTGAGTTTGTGGGAGTATTGCTGAATTGGTAATAAAAAAGTTACCGGCGTTAACTCCCTGATAACTTGAACCGAAAAAATTTTTTAATGTTTTATCGCTTAAATATATAGAGGGTATATCCCTTTCATTTCCTAAACTTCCGGGCAAAGATACATCTCTTCCTACCCCTGCGTGAAAGATAACAAACATATTATACGCAGAAAAATCAAATCCGGGATTTTGTGAAACAGCTAAGCTCCAAGCCTCTTGAAATAAATCACCGACCGGTTTAAAATCAGATGAATTTATTGGCGGTGAATAGTTTCTCATTGTTTGCGAAACGGTTACTATGCCGGGTAATACAGCGTATTGAATTGCCTGTTTTCCCTTAGATACTTTTTCATAATAATTTTTTGCAAATAATAAATGAGCTTCAAAATAAGGTGCGTCGTGTGGTAACGGGTCAAGAATTGTATTTCCATAATCTTGAGCGTAAATTGAATTAAATTTACCGTTCCCTACAGTGCTGTTATCATTGTCCTGTTGAAACTCAACCATGATGCTGAGAATTTTAACGGTGTCAACTACCGAAACTGATAATGATTGATTTGAAGTTAAGCCCGGTTTAAATGTTTGGGCATAACTAAAAAATGAGGTTAAAACTAATAAGAATAAGATGTTTTTCATTCAGGGTAATATATTATAATAAAACTTTAAAGATAAGACAGTAAGCAGCTAATAAAAAAGAACTCTAAAAAATAAATAAGGGTTGTTTAAATTTCTTTATAAACAACCCTTATAAACTTAAGCTACTAAATTCCTCTCGGAAGTCCTCTTGTACTTTCGGGAACTCCTCCCCAACCAACGAGAATAGTAAATCTCAAAGTATCTGAAAGCGGGTGATTTTCACCGTCTTTGAATACCGATGTTGAGATATAACTGAAATCAAATCCGTAAATATCGTATCTGATACCTGCACCCATGGTTATAAACTTTCTGTTTCCGTAGTTAGGATCTTCATAGAAAAATCCGGAACGGAGAGCAAAAAGAAAATCGCCCGGAGTACCGTACCAATATTCAACACCCATAGATGTTACAACATCAGCCAAAACTTCGTTGAAAGGTCTTCCACCCCACGAAGTAAATATAGCTTCGTAAAATTCATCACTTGAGCCGTCAGCATTCTTTTTAACTAACAATTTAGAAAAATCGAGAGTAACGGTTAAGCTGTTAAATTCATCTATAAGAGGTCTGTAAGCAATACCTAATCTGAAATTAGAGGGAATCGGGTCAGCTTGTGCTCTATCGATATAAGAAATTTTTGGTCCAAGATTTGAGAGGTTTAAACCAACACTAAATCTATTTCCTAAATCATAATCTAAGAACGGAATAACCAATGAAGCGGGTCTATACATAAAACCAACATCAAAAGAAACTGTAGTTGCAGTTCCGGTACCTTGTTCTTGTCCGGTCGGTTGATCTGATAAACGGCTATGAATTAAACGAAAATTTAAGCCAAGACCCCAATCATCCGATAATTTAGTTGCATAACCAACGGTTGCAGCCATATCAAAAGACCTGAATGTACCTAACGGATCGGGAGAGTCAGGACCTGTTCTAACAAATTCTCCGTAATTCATGTAAGTAACACTTCCGGTAATGCTACCGTTAATATCCTCTATGTAATTTCTGTAAGTTGCATAATCATAGAACAAGTCAAGTTTGAACTGTGGTAGCCAATTACTGTGAGTAAAACTAAATTCTTGCCCCGTTAAGAATGCAATACCTGCCGGGTTCCAAAAAATAGCTGAAGAGTTATCGGCTAAACCGGCTCCTGTTTCACCGATACCACCGCCTCTTGAATCCGGTGCAATCAATAAAAACGGTACTGCCGCTTCACCTTGTGCTTTTGTTGTTGAGCAAACCGACGCTAAAATTAAAAATGTCAGTATGCCGATTTTTAGGTTTTTCATAATTAACCTCCTTTAAATTAAATAAACTTATCTGATAATCGAGAATTTTCCTGTTACGCTTCTGTTAAACCCTGAAGGGGTTTTTACATTGAGTTTGTATAAGTAAGTTCCGTTCGCCAATAAATCCCCTTCTTTGTCTCTTCCGTCCCATTCGATTTTCACGAATCTTTCATTGATAAAATTTCTTTCTATTTCGTGAATTTTTCTTCCAGCAACACTAAAAATATTTATTTTAACATCTATTAATTCGCTAAGATTGTGTTGAAAAGTAAAGTAAGTATCAAAAGCGAACGGGTTGGGGTAATTCATTACATATTCAATTGAATTTTCACTTCCGCTGATAACTTTAAAATTTACCGAAGAAGTTGATGAGTTATTAAAAACATCCCAGGCTTTTACGGTTAAAGTGTTTTCTCCCGCCGGCAAATCTAAGAATTTATATTCAATTTTTCCCGATTTTCCTCCGGCATCTAAATCACCCGTAAAATGAGAAGTAAAATCAATAGGCTGTGAATCGTCTCCGTTAAAATACCCTTCAATTTTGTGTCCTAATCCTGTACCGGTTGTATTTAACCCTGTTTCATCTGAAAGTTCGATAAACAAAGTAGAATTAGGTCTAACTAAGAAAGCATCGGTATAAGCAGGGTTGTCAAAGTAAATATTAATATCAGGTCCCTTTCCGTCATCAACCACATTCTCATCAGTACCACCAATAATAACATTATTTGTGAAACCAATTCCGTCTAATCCGTTGCCTCTAAAATAAGCTACAATTTTACCGTTTTTATTTTCGTATGAAATATCTTTAGGAACTACAAAATGAGACGATACTTTCCCGTTATTAACAGAAACTCTGCCTCTAAATATTAACCCACCGGGTACAACCATAGAATCTGAAGGACCAATTTCCGGAAGCGGGATTTTAGTTTGTGAATCAAAAACAGTTAAAATCGTTTCACCGTTAAAATCGTTCCAAAAACTTCCGTCCGGTTTTAATATTCTTGCATCAATATTAACAGTGCTAAGGGCTTTAATTTGTACGGGAGCTGCATCTAATGGCAATCCGTTAATTGAATCAAGCTTAGCATTGTATTGCGGTATCCTTAATTTAATAGAAGGATCTCCGAAAATGTGAAATTTTTGGTCATTATCAATAAAATAGAATAACTTTGTTTTTTGTAGAGCTCTACCTATACTAATAGGCAAGTTGTTTTGTTCCCGTTCGGAAGATAATAAATTTGTGAAAAACTCATAGGTTAATTCGGCATTTTGCCCCGAGTAAACCGGTCTAACCGCAGTGAATGCACCAATGATACCTGACTGAGCTCTCAATAACATCTCAACAGTTGCACTTCTAACCGTTGGTCTGTCATAAATTCCGAAATCGCAAGTTGCAGCTGTTAAGAACGGGTAAATGTTGTTTGTTAATTGCGGTATTGTTGAACTCTGAATGAATACTTGTTCATGCGCCCATAAATCGGGACTACCGTGTCCAATATAGTTCATTATTACCGTACCGGAATTAAAAGCCTCAACAATAGCGGTATTAACAGCAGGTTTTCTTCTACCTAAACTTGTTTGAACAGTAGGATAATTTACTAAGTATATTTTCTGTAAATCATAACTACCCGGTATTTTCTGATTAGCTAACCTTTCAGATTGTTGAGTATTAGGTGCGCCGTCTCTTCCTTGAGATGTAAGAGCATCATCTGCAACAAGAGTAATTAAATTTCTCCAACTTCCCTCATCCATTGAGGTTTCGTATTCAATTAACTTATCGATGTATGTTCGGGCTTCTTCAATAGAGTTGTTTGGAATTCTGCCAATTGCTATATCCGGAACCTTGTCATCACCGTCAATCCAAGCAAAAAAATCATCAGTACAAAATGAAAGAATCTCGTGTGTAAATTCCCTTGTTTGATAAGTGAGAATAAAATTATTATTTCTCCCCTCAATATTTTTAAAGTCGTAAGTTCCCCCACCCATCAATAAAACATATTGGGGTTGCTCTAACCAATTATCATAAGCAAATTTTATAAAATTTCTGAGAGCAGAGGGATCTGTGAACCCGCCACCAAACTCGTTAAATATCTCGTCAATGTAGAAAACTTTTGTTTCAAGCGGATACCTGGGATTTGTTTCCCTAAATTGCTTTAATCTCAAAGCTTGTTCGGCAAATACCTTATTTGTTACAATAATTAATTTAGCTCCCGCAACATCGCCTTTAATATTTTGATTCTGTACTGCGGAGGCGTTAACCGGTGTTTTATAAAGTTCGCCACAATAAGCGTAGTATTTTCTCATACTCAGGGGTTCTTCAAGAACTTGAAAGCGAAACTCACCGGCGCTCTGCATAACCGGATTTTTAATAATCTTTATTTCTGAATGATTTGTAATATCATATACTTTAATCGAAGTATTTGAAAAGTTTGATAAATTATATTGGAAAACCGAATCCTGTCCTGTACTGTAAAGCGGTGAATAAAAAGTAATCTGGTCTTGAGTAGTTCGTAAATGCCGTTGGTATAGCAGCTCATAAAAATCAAGGTAACCGTAACTTGAAGAATTAGGGGCACTAAAAGTAAATCTAACTATACTTCTTTCGTCAGGAAAAACGGCAGTGAAAGGTACAGAACCGGAATCTAAGATTCCATACGAATAAATATCACTACCGTTTCCCCTTAAAACCTTATTTACAATTGTTGTGCCGTTTTCTTCTACTCTGAACGGAACATTTGAAGTTGACGAATTTACATACCAATACCGGAAATAAGTTGTTACACCTGAAACCGGTGCATCTAATTTAATATTGTAAGTGCGTGTTTTCATCAATTCGGAAAACTCGTCACCAACAAAAAATCTACCGGTTCTTCCAAAATTTGTTTTATCAACATTAAAACCATAGAAAGCAGGGCTCGTTGTTTTTATACTTGCTGAGGGGGCATTTAAACTCTGTTTTTCTTGAATTCTTTTCCCTTGCGTTCCACCTGAAGTTATTAAGTAGATGTTGTTTGTGCTGTAGGGGTTAAATCTCCGTGCAACATTTTTTAAGCCTGAATCATATTCATAGTAAGATATACCGGTAGAATAGAAAATAATATAATCTGATGGATCAAATCTTCCGTCCTCTTCACCTACTATAGTTATAGCAATTTCCAAAGGGTCTAAAGGCGCGGGTTGCGTATTATTTTCGGGTAAATTATTCCCGCCGTTGTTGTAAATTTTTATTGTTCTTGGGTCAACGGTTGCTGCATCAATTCCGTAAAGTGCAAGATCCTGGTAACGAATTCTATAAAAACCTTCTTCTTCCGTTTCAAATTTGAACCATTTACCTGATGACAACACGCTGTTTTGAGAAGCTACTCTATTTACCTTTCTTTCGCTTCTCCAACTTAATAAGGCGTCATAATTGACGATTAAATCTTTGAAATAATCTAAATCCGAAACAGTGATTTGTTGGGTTTGCGATGAGAACTTGATTTCAATTACACAAGAAATTAAAAGATTTAGTTCGCCATTATTTTCTGTAACCGTATTTAAATTAAAAAATTTAATCGGAACTCCCCTTGCAACTACAAATTCACCCTCTTCAACAATCACCGAAGGGATAAAATTGTTTATAAGCGGAGATAAATTCTCTCCCGGTATTTCTTCAACTTGATTATTTATGTAATTCTTTACTTTAGCCGGTTTACCGGTTAATGTTCTAAATTCTGAGGAGATAACCGATACTCTATTTCCATTTTCAGATGGTACGGCAACCGCAACCGGAATCTTATAGATTGCAGGATAACCGGGGGATAAATTCATTAAAATGCCGCCCGAAGGGATGTATTCAAACTCGTTTGTAAAACTTTTTGTAGTTATATTTGAATCTGCATACTGTGGACGCACTTCTACTACTAAGCGATCACTCGCAGAATAGAGCACTTTAAAGGGACTTTGCGGAAAGGCGTAAGTCACCAATAACACTAAAAAAAACGCAATTTTATAATTCATCTATGTAATATTGTTTAATTAAAAACGAATTCTAAACAAATGTATCAAAATTATATGTTGCGTTTCTCCTAATCGAAATCCGGTGATTTTTAATTTTAAAAGTATATTTACTATTTTTACTTTATTAGTTCCGACAAATTTAACTAACGGTTTACCAAAAACAAAGGGAAATTGCAATACTTTGTTTTTTTATCACAATTTATT
>JACSRR010000074.1 GCA_014879635.1 Ignavibacteriaceae bacterium
AGATGTGTATAAGAGACAGAGTTGTTAGTGAGTTAAAAAAGTTGGCCACTGAATCTGATACAGTTTGGTTGGCAACTGACGAGGATAGAGAGGGAGAGGCAATTGCTTGGCATTTGCGTGAAGCATTAAAACTTAAAACCGAGAAAACTAAACGAATTGTATTTCATGAAATTACAAAAGAAGCTATTCTCAAATCTATTCAAAATCCGAGAAGTATTGATGATAATTTAGTTGACGCGCAGCAATCACGCAGAATTCTAGACAGGTTAGTCGGTTTTGAGCTTTCTCCGCTACTTTGGAAGAAAATTAAACCTTCGCTTTCAGCCGGTAGAGTACAATCAGTAGCTGTTAGATTAATTGTAGAGAGAGAAAGGGAAATTGAATCTTTTGAATCAAATTCATTTCATAAAGTTACTGCAAACTTTGAAGTTAGAAAAGAAAATAAAAAACAGGGGATATTAAAATCGGAATTAAACGAAAAGTTTGAATCCGAAGAATCTGCCTTAAAATTTTTAGAAAATTGTAAGCCGGCAAAATTTAGTATTATTTCATTAGATAAAAGAGAGATAAAGCGTTCACCTGCGGCTCCTTTTACTACTTCTACACTTCAGCAAGAAGCAAACAGGAAATTAAGATTTTCTGTATCCAGAACAATGACTATTGCGCAAAAATTATACGAAGCAGGTTACATCACATATATGAGAACCGATTCGGTTAACCTTGCGGAATCTGCAATATCGGCAATTCAAACCGAAATAAACAGGGCTTTCGGGAAGGAATATTCAAATCCAAAGAGATTTAAAACTAAATCGGCTAACGCTCAAGAGGCACATGAAGCTATCAGACCAACTTATTTTGATAGAACACCCGAAAATATTTCGGCAGATGAAAAAAGACTATATGAGTTGATTTACAAAAGAACTATTGCATCGCAAATGTCAGATGCGAGAATAGAAAAGAACACTGCAACTGTTGGTATTTCTAACGATAAAAGATTTTTTACGGCTGAAGCAGAAGTTATCCTTTTTGAGGGATTTTTGAAAGTTTATCGTGAATCTAATGATGATGAGGAGTCTGAAAACGCAGAAAATAAAGGGTTGCCACCACTAACAGTTGGTGAGGAAGTATTTCTCGGTAGTATATTTTCGACCCAAAGATTTAGTAAAGCAGCGCCAAGGTATAACGAAGCAAGTCTTGTCAAAAAATTGGAAGAACTCGGGATAGGAAGACCCTCAACTTATGCTTCTATTATCAGTACCGTTCAAAACAGGGGGTATGTGATAAAAGAGGACAGAGAAGGTGTTGAAAGAAACTATGTTGTTTTAGAGCTTGACTCATCAAAGCAGATTTCAAAAAAAATAGAGAAAGAAATCACCGGTACCGAAAAAGCAAAATTGTTTCCTTCTGATGTAGCTATGTTGGTTAATGATTTCCTTTTTGCAGAATTTCCGCAAATAATGGATTATAAATTTACTGCAAAAATTGAACAAGAACTTGACGAAGTTGCAGGGGGTAAAATTGAAGGTAATAGTTTACTGGAGTCATTTTATTTTCCTTTTCACGAAAGAATAGAACAAACAACTGAAAGTTCAAAGCGGGTAACGGGAGAAAGAATATTAGGAATAGACCCAAAAACAAATTTAACTTTAAGCGTTAGAATGGGTAGATATGGCGCCTATGCTCAAAAATATGACCCCGAAAATGAAGAAATTAAACCTAAATATGCTTCTTTAAGAAAAGGGCAAAGATTGGAAACAATTGAATTTGAGGAGGCTTTAGAGTTATTTAAACTACCGAGAACCGTTGGTGAGAAAGACGGAGAAGAAATTTCGATCAACATAGGTAGATTTGGACCGTATGTTAAATTTAACAGTAAGTTCTACTCTATTCCAAAAGATAGAGATCCTTTTGAGGTTCAAATGGAAGAAGCTCTTGAAATAATTGCTGCAAAAGATCTTTCTGATATTAACAAAAACATTAAGTTGTTTGCAGAAGAGCCTGAATTAAAAATATTGAACGGTAGATATGGACCTTACATATCATATAAGTCAGCAAATTACAAAATTCCTAAAGGAATAGATCCTGCAGGATTGAGTTTAGAGGGAGCAAAAGAGATAATAAATTCACAAGGGGAAAAGAAACCGGTAAAAGGGAAAAGAGGTAAAAAATAGTCAGTTAGGGGAGGCGGCGGTCGGATTCGAACCGACGAATAAAGGTTTTGCAGACCTTCCCCTTAGACCACTTGGGTACACCGCCTTTAATAAGGCATTTTCAGTCTTCTGAGGGAATGGAGCGGGAAACGAGACTCGAACTCGCGACTTCAACCTTGGCAAGGTTGCGCTCTACCAACTGAGCTATTCCCGCTTGTATGATATGCAATTATAGCATTTTTACTGAAATATTTCAAGGAACACATTTATACACAAAATTTTGCCTAAAAATCCCACCCAAAGAAAAATTGCTGAAATATACCGCTTTGGAAATGTTTCAGATTATTTTCGACTCTTTTGCCTATATCATAACGTAAAGCTATTATGTAAAACAAATTTATACGCATGCCGATTCCAACACTGGCTTTTGTTTCGCCGTAC
Organism: Ignavibacteriaceae bacterium; assembly: GCA_014879635.1. Lineage (GTDB taxonomy): Bacteria > Bacteroidota > Ignavibacteria > Ignavibacteriales > Ignavibacteriaceae > BA9. Next base: position 2,592 of record JACSRR010000074.1, read on the forward strand.
TCCTTATCCCAGGCATTTCCTATATCAACAAATGCTGCGCCGCGGATATATGGAAAGAAAAAGTTTATGCCGAACGGAAACCTGATATCAACAAGATCAACAAGGGGGAAACGAAGCTCATTGCTGATAACAAAAGCTTTTTTACCTCTTAAGCCGAAGCGCGGCCAGCCTCTCAGATCCCAGCTACCGCCGATAGCCCAGCGGCGGGCTTCATCGCCTTCGTTCATTAAGTAAGCGAAGCGGGAGCCAACAGCTACCGTATTGCTTAGCCTTGTATATCTGCGGTAATCAAAAATGAATGTAAAATAATTCACATTGCCGAACTGTATATCTGTGGTATAGCCTAATGTAACATTCAGCCTGCTGCCATCAAGCGGGCCGGTTGGACCCCAGATAGCATTATCTTTTGTATATGAAATAGAATTAGTAAGCAGCAGGGCGCGCCTGTTAACTTTTTCTTCGGTTACGCTGCGTTTGCTGTTTGCAAGTGAAATACTCGCATCTATTCTTCTGAAAAAGGATAAAGGATAGCTTAGAGCAAAATATCCGCCGAAAGTTCTTTCAAAATACGAGAACGCATCTCCGTAGTCATACCTTCTACCTGATAAATGGAAAATGCCGTAAGCGTAGTTTAAACGCTGGCCCCTTGATACTTTTGATATAGCAACATTAAAGCTCTTAAAAAATTCATCGCCTGATTCTGAGTTATTATACACCAGGAAGTAATACTGGTCATTTCCAAGAAGATCGCTCATTGCAAGAATTCCTCCTGCGGTTGCACCAAAAACAGGATCTGCTGAAATGTTAGTGGTCGCAATATCCAGTGTATATTCTTTTTTGTATTTAAGCGCGTTC
>JACSRR010000347.1 GCA_014879635.1 Ignavibacteriaceae bacterium
TCTATTTTTGATAGCATCAATAAAGATTTATTTTGTTTCCGGTTTGTACTCATTTTATACTACATTGCCAATCATTCCCGAATTTCAATACTTACCCGCCGGGGCTTTAATTTTAATTATTGTCTCATTAACTGCAGCTTTCTTTCTAAAATTTCTCTATTTAAAGTCAGGCTTTTCATTAAAAGTAAAAGATTATTTATCAATAATTTCTTATTCATTGGTACCTCTGTGCATTTCGGCTGTTTTATTAATTCCGCTTGAATTTATAGTTTTCGGCGAACATTTTTTTTCTCTAAATCCATCACCTATCGAAATTAAACCCTTGTTTGTTTATGTATTTTTGGCGTTAGAAACCGGTTTCATTCTTTGGAGCTTTTTCCTTTTAATTATTGGAGTTAAAACGGTTACTTCTAACACTTATTTAAGCATTGAAACTGCTTTTTTTTACTTTGCAATCGTATTCTTTTTAACATTTCAACTCATTTTAAATATTCCCATGATAAATGCAAATTAAAACAGATATACTGATTATCGGGAGTGGAATAGCAGGATTATTTTCGGCTATCAAAGCTTCTGAATATGCCAATGTAATTTTGGTTACTAAAAAAAATAAGAGTGAATCTAATACAAATTACGCACAGGGAGGAATTGCCTCCGTTTTGGGTGCCGGAGATTCATTTGACGAACATATTAATGATACTTTAGTTGCAGGTGCGGGTCTTTGTAATAAAAAGACGGTTGAAATCTTGGTAAAGGAGGGTCCCGATAGAATACGGGAATTAATCAAACTTGGTACTGATTTTACAATGAAATCCGGTGAACTCGATTTAGCTATGGAAGGCGGGCATTCAAAAAAAAGAATAGTTCACTCAAAAGACCTTACCGGAAAAGAAGTTGAACGGGCATTAATAGACAAAGTAAGTCAAATTCCTAATATAACGGTTTTAGAAGATTATTTAGCAATTGACCTAATAACCGAACATAACATTTCAAATCTGAAGCACATGCCAATATCAAGCAGACATTGCTTTGGTGCTTATGTATTGGATTCTAAAAACAAAGAATCGGCAGCAATTATAACTATTATTGCTAAAGCAACAATTTTGGCTACCGGCGGTGCAGGGCAAGTTTACCTGCACACTACTAATCCCGCAATTGCTACCGGAGACGGGATTGCAATGTCTTACCGAGCAGGTGCAAAAGTGGGAAATATGGAATTTATTCAATTTCACCCAACTTCGTTATATCAATCAATTTCAAACACCGAAAATAAACATTCTTTTCTAATTTCTGAAGCGGTTAGAGGATTCGGCGGAATATTAAAAAATCTTTCAGGTGAGAGTTTTATGATTAAATATGACCCGAGAAAAGAGTTAGCACCAAGAGATATTGTTGCCAGAGCTATCGATTCTGAGTTAAAAAAGAGGGGAGAGGATTATGTAGTTTTAGATCTAACTCATAAGGATAAAGCGGATATAATTGACCACTTCCCAAATATTTATTCCTATTGCTTAAATCTTAATATTGATATTACAAAAGATCCGATTCCTGTTGTTCCGGCGGCACATTATGTCTGCGGAGGAGTTGTAGTTGACGAGTTTTCGAGAACTTCCTTACTGAACCTCTACGCAGTTGGTGAAGTTGCTATGACAGGTGTTCACGGGGCAAACAGATTAGCAAGCAATTCGCTTCTTGAAGCATTAGTTTTTGCCGAAAGAGCTGCAATTGACCTCAATAATAATATTTCAGGTATTTCAACCGAAAATATTAATCCTCCCGATTGGGATGATTCAGGTACTCTTACAGCTGATGAAAAAGTTCTAATTTCACACTCAACAAAAGAACTCAAACAATTAATGTGGGATTATGTAGGCATTGTCCGTTCTAACAAGAGACTTAACAATGCTGCAAGAAGAATTGAGATTTTATTTGAAGAAGTTGAAGAATATTATAAAAAAACCAAAGTTTTTGATTCACTCATCGAATTAAGAAATTTAATAACTTGTTCTCATTTGATAATTAAATCAGCATCTTTTAGAAAAGAGAGCCGTGGACTTCATTTTACTTTAGATTACCCGGAAACTTCAATTGCTCCGGTTGATACTATTCTACAGAATACTTATCAAAAATCTTAAAAAAATGTTGTAAAAGCACGCCTTGTCTTAAACCATTTGTACTTATAACAAGTTTTGACAGGTTCAACTTACCCATTATGTGCTGAAGAATAAGGGAACCAAACAAAAGTAAATCTTCTCTTCCCCTTATTATTTCACCAAATTTGTTTTCCATTTCAGAAATTGGTGTTTCAAGCAAAGTTTTAGTAATTATCGATATCTGTTGAATAGTAAGAATTTGATTGTTGATATTTTCTTTTCTAAACTCACGAATCATATTAGCAATACATGATAATGTTATCGGAGTTCCTGCAATTCCGACACCAATGTATTCATCCGAATTTGGCAATACAATTTCACCGGTAATTTTTTCTATGTAAGCTTTTATTCCTTCAATTTTATCGGGTCCCGGGGGATAGACATCGCAAAACATATTAGATAATCTTACTACACCGGTTTCAAAACTTTGAGAAAACAAAATATCGGTTTTATTGCCTAAGGTTACTTCAGTACTTCCGCCTCCGATATCAATCATAACAACATTTTTATCTGTAACTATTTCTGATGTTGCACCCAAAAAGGAAAGTTTTGCTTCTTCTTCGCTAGTTAAAACTTTTAAGGATAATCCGGTTTCTTCTAAAATTATTTTTTTAACTTCTTCAATATTATCTAACCGTCTAAAAACACTTGTACCGGTTAATAAAACTTTTCTTGCCGAAAAATATCTTGAAACTGAAACATACTTGAGCAATATTTCAGTGAATTTTTTAATTTTTTCATCTGAAATTTTTCCTCTTGACTCAATTCCTTCTCCCAATCTGGGGAAACGATGTTCCTCGTGAATAATTTCTAAACTTTTAGTTTCTGTTATCTCTTTGGCAATTGTCATAAGAACGGTATTTGTACCGGCATCAATTGAAGCTGCAATCATAATAATTTTGTATTTTTGTGTTTAAGAAAATTTTAAATATGAAAAAAACGAAATATCTAAATCAATTTATTCTATTTCTATCGATTATTTCGGGTGTACTTTGGTTAGGTGCGTACACCGGAAGATTCATCACTTTTTATCAAATTTTTGACGGGACGCAATATAATATAAATAATTCACTTATTAACATTAATTTTGTTGATATAGCGTCAATTATTTTACCTTTGATATCTCTTAGTGCTTTTGCTTTTTTGAGTTATATTGTGTTTTTTCTGCTTTATCTCCTTATTTCTAAGCCGGATTTTAAGAATAACGGATGGTTAATAATAATTTCGGCACTCTTCTTAATTACAATTCCTTTTGAATTATTTTTAGTTATCAAGTATGATTTTTTGTTGATTGAGAAAATATTCTATCAAACAGGAACTTCAAT
>JACSRR010000440.1 GCA_014879635.1 Ignavibacteriaceae bacterium
TTTACATTAAGCGGTGGGTTTTCAATTTTCCCCGGGTTAATTGATCAAATTTTTTATATCGCACCAAAGTGAAGGTTTTTAAAGACGGAGAATTTCCAATTTTCGAGGGGTGTAATTTAAGCAGGACATGACAAGAGTAAATTCGGTATTATCTATTCTTCCATAACTTATACCGGCGATAGACTCAACCTGACCGGAGGCTCGGGTTTAAGTTATGACGATAAAAAACTTTCTAGAAATCCTGCAATTATTATAGGTGCAGATATACAAATTTCGGAATCATTAAAAATCATCTTCGAAAATAGGATACTTCCGGGTGAAAAATTACAAATTTATGTTGTTGGAAATAGAGTTTTTGGCAAAAAAGTATCGGCAGATTTTGGTTTAATAGCAACATCTGAATCAGGAGGAGGGGGTTTTCCCTTTTTGCCATAGATTTGTATAGTGTTTGTACCTTAGCAATAGTTAAGAAATAATGTAAATTTATTTGTAGGGTTGAGTCATTACCATAAGCAACCTCTATCATACCCAATCTTTTTTATTGCCGCCAGTAAAAAACAAGCTAGTCTAAATATTTTAGCATCTTTTAAAAAAGTTAGCGGAAGTTAAAATACAGGTAATTATCTTTCTAAAAACATACTTAGAATAATTTTTAATCCTCCTCCTTTTCATTTAAATTGCATATATTACAAATTACCTAAAAATAGAGTAATAAATGAAAAAAATATTTGTATTAGTTTTGTTAGCTTTATTTACAAATATAGAAGCTCAAAACTTACTAAAATTTCTTTCGCGAAATTCACAACAATGGATGTATGGTAATATGAAAGATATTACCTTAGTGGTTGCACCTCAAGGAAATTTCGTTGAAAATTCACTATATATTAATTATAGACAGACAGGAAGCTTTTTTCAATGGCAAGTTCACCACACATTTGAATTACCTGCAGATGCAGTAGTTAACGATATGTGGTTATGGGTTGGCAATCAAGTAGTGAAAGCAAGAGTAATAGATAGTTGGAAAGCTTCAACTATATTTGACTCGGTTGTAGCAATAGTAATTGACCCTGCTCTGCTAACAAAGAAAGGAAATTTCTATGAACTTAGAATTTTTCCGATAAACGGAAATGAAACCAGAAGAATTAAAATAACCTACACAACACCTTTAAAAAGTTATAATTATAAATACGGTGTTGAATTGCCGCTTAAAATTATGCAGTCAGGTACATCCACAAATATGCCTTTACATGTTCTATTTAGAAATAATTTCGGTTTCACTTATGAAAACCCTCGTTTCTTAGAGGCTTCCCATGTTGGCTTTACTGACAGGGCTGATACTTTAGGCTTTAATTACAAATATGCTTATTTTGAAAACATTAAGAGTTATCAAAATCTCAATCTTGTATTTGATCATGATTTAGAGTCAGGATATTATTTTGAAAGTGGTAGAGATACTACCGGCAAGGGTTTTTTCTCTGTTTCAGTTGAACCTCTAACTCTTCTTTCGCAAGATACAGTTAACAATCAGAGAAGGATACTCTTTGCTTTTGATTTAAGTGGAGCACAATTCAAATACAATAACCTCAACTTTAAAAACGCTCTTAAAAATTATGTCAAAAATTCTACTCGACACGGTGACTACCTCAACATTTTGTTTAGAGGTGAAACTGATTCAGTTTTACTTTCGGATACCTTTTTTGTTCGTTCTGATTTAACAATTGATAATTTAATGAATGATTTCATGTCATCTGAAGTTTTTGAAAACATTCTAAGTTCGCAAAAACATAATATTTTATTTGCCGACCCAACTATTAAAAATTATCATGCATTACACCTGTTACCTCTTTACGCAAATGCAGATTATACTGATAATATCAAATATGCGTCTGATGTTCTTAATGACTTTGACATTGTGATATCTTCAACTCATAATAATTACTTAAATGCTAATCCTTCTCAAAAAGAAGAAATTATTTCTAAGATAACGCAGTTCATTGAAAACGGAGGTGTCTTTATTGTTCAATCTGCCGATAACTTTGGTGATGATCAAATTGCTTCATCTTTTATAAATGAATTTTTTAAAGAAGGGAAAGTCAATAATAATATAACACTTTACAAAAAAGAGAGCCCAAACGGTTTAAAATTACAAGATGAATTCTTAGCACCGCCGAACCATAAAGTCAGATATACGGATAATTCAGTTGAAATAGATTTAGTGCGTGCTGACCAATCCCCCGTTCAAATTACTAAAAGATTAGGTAACGGGTATTTAGTTTTCAACGGAATTGATGTAAGAACTGTGTGGAATGGTTTTTCTACAGTACATTATCCCGGAATGTGTTCATATAATGTATCGAAAGCGCCCTCCCAACTTAAAGAAACTTTAAGAGATATCAAGAGTTTTTATGATAACCAACAGATAAATACAGCTATTTTATTTTCTAATTCTGATGTACCTTATACAAGAATTGATGCTATTAATTTTGCAAACCACTATGTTGGAAGTTATGGTATCAGTAAACCAAAGTTCTATTCAGTAAATATCTTAGAATATTATAATACTGCATTTGTGCCTTATATTAATGAGCCGGAGATGCGTTATCATGGTTCCGGAATTCTTAGCGGTAAAGTTGCTATTGACATGAATGGAAAACATTTTGAAAGAGTTTCTTCTTCTATTGATGAAGTTACTTCTGAAATTTCAATGGCAACTGTGTCTCCTATTGAATTTGCTCGAGTTAATGTTAAGCTAAATAATGGTTTAGTTCTTCCTGAAGAAGAATATTTTCTGACAAGGGCGGGAGGCTCTAAACCGGGTGACCCTTTTGTTAAAATGGTTAAATATAGTAGCGCAGATACTGCTGAGGTAATTATTGAAGTTAAGATGCGAAATGAACCTGATTTACAAATAATTAAGTATAAACACAGGCTTTTTCAGTTTCCTTTAACTTATAATCAAACAATTCCGATGATGCTGATAAACGAAAAAATTAAAGAATTATCTTCTGTTCCCCCATTTGATACCGTTTATGTAGTTAATTTGGCTATTGAAGCTAATATATTATTTAGGTTTTCGGCACTAATTTGTCTGGAACCAAATGATACTATAAGACCTTTAATTAACCCATGGGATGAGAGTTCACTTACCGATTTGATTGAAGATTTAGTCAATGCGGATACTGTTTTTTCATTTGATGTTTATCCTAACCCGTTTAATGCACAAACCAAAATCTCATTCACTTTAACTGAATTCTCTAATATTAAATTAGAAGTTTTTGATATTACCGGCAGATTGATTTCAACTTTAACTGAAGGGGAATATGAAGCGGGAAGACATTCATTTGCTTGGAATACGGTTAATCAAAGAAATGAAGCTTTATCTAGCGGTATTTATTTTGTTAGGTTAATCACTCACGGATTAAATTCAGGTATTCACAATGTTCATTATAAAAAATTGATGTATTT
>JACSRR010000148.1 GCA_014879635.1 Ignavibacteriaceae bacterium
ATCTACAAAATAATAGTTATTGTCTTTTATTGTCTCAAAATTAGATATGCCGTAAGGAATTTTCTTCTTTGTCATGATTCTATTATTCAATGATTTTATTAAGGAAATATAGTTAATATCTCTATATTTTCAAATTGCTTAACATGTGCGGGGGTTCGAAGTTCAATCCCGACCCGGTCGGGATTGGTTCCTAATTCTGAGTTTATAGCAATTTATACCTGTTATCAACTTAACCACAACAAAGTAAATTTTTTTACATCAGAATACACAGATCTATTTTGAACTACGCACTACTCCTGCCGGAATCGGGACTAATAACTTTTTTTGCGTTTCGCTTTTTAACTACGAACCCCTTATATCGTATCTCGAACAAGTTTTGAACTAAGAATCTTTGCAACTCTCACTATTCTATTGCTAAAAAAACCTTAAAATAAAAATTCCTTCCCGGTTCAAGTTTAATTAACCCCCTGTTGGTAGCTAAATGGTTTTTATACGCTTTATCAAAAATATTTTCAACTCCTGCAAATAGTGAAATTTTTGTAAACCCGAGAGGTATTTTAGAATAATTTAGCCCTAAATTAAAAATTGCATAACCAGGAGTAGTAAATTCACCGGGAGCTACATTGTCTTGAGCGTTAAAGACTGTAATATTAAAATCAACTTCAAAATCCTTATATATTATAGATTTAACCCCGGTAGTTGCATTTAACGGCGGAATAAATCTTAACGGAATGTCATTTTCAGTATCTTTTCCGCTTACATAAGCCATACTAAGATATACAGAAGATTTCTCAAAAAAACGATACTCTGCAAACAAGTCAAAACCGGTTAGTGTTGCTTTACCAACATTGACAGATATTCTAGCGGGGCGATTTAGAAATGTACCTGCCTCTTCAGAAACCAAGTTTGTGAACATATTCAAAAAGCCGTTGAGCCTTAGAGAGAAATTGTCTTCCCAAACACGAAAACCAAGGTCAAAAAAGTTTCCGTCCTCCGGCTCTAAAAATGGATTTCCCGCTCTTATAAAAGACCCTAAATCAGCAAATAAAAACCGCTCTTCAATTGATGGAGCTCTGAAAGATCTTCCGTAATTAAATGTTGCGTGAAGCGAATTTGTGATTTTGTAAAGAGTACTGAAATTCAGACTCCAAGATTTACCCGTAAAATTGTTAGCATCCCAAAGTGTTACTCTGTTAGGGGGGTTATCATTTCTTACACCGTTAACTATCGTGTATTCCGGATTTTCAACTTTTTTATTTTCTACATTAATAAAGTCATACCTACCGCCAATTGAAACATTTAAATTTGGCAATAGTTTATCAAACTCGCTTTGTATAAAAATGCCCGAGCTTCTAAAAGTTGCTTCAGGGAGTGGTCTCTCGCCTATTGTTGTATTTGTGTTTGAAACAACTCTTCTTCTCCTGCTTTCCAAACTTCTTTGCCAAATATCTAAACCGGTGATTATTCTGATTGAATTTGTTGTAATAAAATCGAATTGCGCTTGTACTCCGTTAGTGTAGTGATTTGCACGCGGAAAAAGTGTTACCGTAGGGTTAACTTTAACTTCAACATCTCGAAGAATTTCTTGATAAAAATATTTTACTTTGAATGTAGGGAGAAAATTAAAAGCCTGTTTTAAAGTATAGCCAACTGAAAACATTTCTCTTTTTTCTTCAGGATATCTTACTGTGGCAGTTGAAGGGAAGGAAGAATTTCCAGGTAAACCAACATCTTCGGCATAAAATTTTTGATAACTGAGGTTGATGTTGTGCTTTTCTAAAAAATTCACTCCCGCTGAGGCAGATAAATTGTTGTCATTAAAGTAACTGTTTAGAAGTTTGCCTTCGGGTGTTGAAACATCTGTTGCGTTTCTTTGCGTACCTCTTAGTGAAAGGTACCAATTTTTATCTCCTGTTTTTATGCCTGCACTGCGGTAAAAACCACTATTAACCGTTGAAAAAGATGCTGAAGCATTTCCCGAAATAAAGAACCGGTCTGAAAAATCACCTCCCGAAGTAACAACATTTACAATACCGCCGGTAGCACCGCTCCCATAGAGAGAAGAGGTACCACCTCTAATAATTTCGATTCTTTGAACATCATTAAGGTCAACCATCGACATTCTTGCAGCAATTTCTGTTGCCGTTTCAACTCTGTTGCCGTCAATTAGAAAAACAATATTGCCGCCTGTTAATCCTCTTATAGATATATCGGTTGCCCAAATACCGTCGCGTGTAAGTGTAACACCCGGCTCGCTTGTAACAACATCGGCTAATGATATTTTCGAAAACTTTTCTATATTTTCTTTAAATGTAACAACCACGGGCAGTGGGCTCTCTTTGACAATTGTAGTATATTTTAAGCCTGTAATAACAACTTCGCCTAAATCGATAACGGCAGGTTCTAACGCTATCTTAAATACAGTTTCTTTTATGGGGATGTTAATTGTTTGTTTTAAGGGTGAAAATCCCGTATGCGAAATTAAAATTTCATATTCACCGGTATTAAAAAATTTAAGGTTAAAAATTCCGTTCTTATTTGTTGTTGTATAAATGCCGGCATTAACAACTATAATATTTACAGCTTCTATCTTTGAACCTGTAACACTATTTACTACTTCTCCGCTTAGATCATAAGTTTGTGAGATAGCAGAGTTATAAATCAGTGTCAATGTTATAAAAGTAAAAAATAGAATTCGCATATTTTCCTCATAAAATTGTTATGTTTGTAATTCCAAAAATGAAAATTAACAGATTCAAAAAATTCACTATTTTAAGAAAAAGGAATTATTGCTTTAAAGCAAAAATTATGCCAATTTTTAAAATTAAAAAACGGGCAGTTAAAAATTAGATGCGCTGTTTAATAATAGAGAGTGAGCTTTTTTCCCGAAAAATTTTAGAAAAATTTATTTCTCAAACTCCGTTTTTACAATTTCTAGGGGCTGTACAAGGAACAGTTGAAGCACTAAACTTTTTGAGTACTGCAAAAGTTGACCTTATTTTTCTCGATATTGAGATACAAGGATCTTCTGGAGTTCAGTTCTTAAATGCTTTGAAAGAAAAGCCTTGTATTATTTTGACAACCGAAAAAGAGAGTAATACCTCAGAATCTTTCAGTCATGAAATAGTTGATTGCCTGTTAAAGCCAATAAACTATCAACAGTTTTTAAAAGCTGTTATCAAAGCTAAAGAAATTATTGAAGAGAATAGAAGCGGAAGGATTGTATCTGATCATATTTTTGTTAAAGTAGATTCAAGATTTGTTAAAGTCTCTTTTGATTCTGTTTTATATATTGAGGCTCAAGGTGATTACATCACAATATTTACTAAAGAAGCCAAGTATGTGATTTATTCAACTATGAAGAATATTGAGCTGTCTCTTATACACATCT
>JACSRR010000456.1 GCA_014879635.1 Ignavibacteriaceae bacterium
CGTCGTCGGCAGCGTCAGATGTGTATAAGAGACAGTCACAGTTCCAAACATACTCGGCAAATCTGAAAGAGAAGCAAGATTAACAATCAGACAAGCCGGTTTAATAGACGGAGTTGTTTCATATCAAAACTCAAGTGCTCCCAGATATACTGTTTTTAGGCAAGATATACCTGCCGGAACAGAAATTAAAAAAAGTACCCGTATCGGATTCACTGTTAGTAATGGTGAAGGGGATATTTCAATACCGAATTTAGTTGGTAAGTCCCTTCCTGAAGCAAGAAATATCTTGACTCGACTTGAATTAAGAGTAGGCAGGGTAACTTTTCAAGTTTCAGAGAGATTAAATCCGAATACGGTAACTGAACAAGATCCTTCGCCGGGTCAAAAAGCTTTTAAAGGGGATATCGTAAACCTGTTTGTAACTAAAGAAGCCGAAGAAACAGAGCTAATAATTGAAGGTGAAAATTGAAAATTCTTGCTCCTTCAATTTTATCGGCTGATTTTACAAAACTCGGAGAAGAAGTTAGGAATACAGAATTAGGTGGAGCTGATTGGATTCACTGCGATATTATGGATGGAATTTTTGTTCCAAATATCTCCTATGGTCCAATGGTTGTGAATGCAGTGAATACAGTAACAAATATTCCTTTAGATGTTCATCTCATGATTAAAAATCCCGATGCGTTGATTCCGGAATTTCTAAAAGCAGGGGCAGATTATATAACAGTGCACTTTGAGGAAGTCATTCACCTTCACAGAACTATTAATTTTATTCAAAGTAATAAAGTTAAAGCAGGTGCTGCAATTAATCCCGGTGTAAATGTCGAGAATTTATTTTCTATTTCAGAATTCTGCGATTTGATTTTAATAATGTCGGTTAACCCCGGCTTTGGCGGACAAACTTTCATTCAAAATACTTACAAAAGAATAGAAAAGTTGGCTAATTTTAGAGAATCAAATAACTTAAATTTTTTAATAGAAGTTGACGGTGGAGTAGGTAAAAACAATATAAAAAATCTTTCTGATGCCGGTTGTGATATCTTTGTTGCCGGAGCTTCCATTTTTAAGGGGGGTAATGTAATTAATAATACAATAGAACTTAAGTCATTAATAAAATAAACATTTGACACAGGAGTATTAAAATTGAAATTTGCATTAATTGGCGGTAAAATAATAACTCCATTCAGGATAGTAAAGAATGGAACAATTGTTTTAGAAGATGGATTAATTACTGAATTAGGAAAGGCGTCTGATATAAGAATTCCGGATGAGTGTGAAGTAATTGATGTTAGCGGCTCAATGGTTACTCCAGGTTTTGTAGATCTTTTAGTTCATGGCGGTGGAGGCTATGGTTTTGCGGATTCTAATATCGATAGCATAAAAATGGCGAGTGACTACTTTTTGCGTCACGGCTCAACTACTCTTCTTGCCTCACTTTACGCTAAACCTAAGCAACAATTATTAGACGATTTAGAGAGAGTGGCAAATTTCATTTTACAGAATCCTGATTCAAATGTTTTTGGTATTCATATGGAAGGTCCGTACCTAAACCCTGAATTAAAAGGTGCAATGAATGAGAGTTATTTATGGAAACCTTCAGTTGAATCGTGGAATGAGATGTGGGAAGCCTCAAAAGGGTTGATCAAAATTATGACAATTGCTCCGGAATTAGACGGTGCTTCTCAAGTAATGAGAGCTGCAGCTTTAAAAGGGGTTGTTCTCTCAATCGGTCATTCTACTGCATCTTATGAACAAATTGAAGTTGCAATTGATAACGGAGCCGCTCATGTTACCCACATGTTTAATGCAATGAAACAACTTCATCACAGGAATCCCGGTGTTGTACTTGGTGCAATGTTAAGAAACGAATTAAAAATTGAACTCATTGCCGATACTCTTCATGTGCACCCGGCGGTTATGGAGCTTTTACTTAAATTAAAAGGTTCAAACGGTATTATACTCATAACAGATTCAATTAGAGCAGGCGGTATGCACGAAGGTGAATATGAGTTTGCCGACCAAAAAATTTATATGAAAAATAAAAAAGCCTTTTTACCTGACGGTACTCTGGCAGGTAGTACGCTCACTCTTAATTCCGCAATCAAAAATATGATTAAGAAAGCTAATGCAAAAGTAACTGAGGCTATAAGAATGGCTTCTTTAAACGGTGCTAAAGTATTAAATATTGAGAACAGAAAAGGAATTCTTGCTGTAGGTAAGCAAGCTGATGTAGTTGTTCTTAATGATGATTTTGAAGTTGAAATGACAATTTTAAAAGGTGAAATCAAATATCAAAAAAGCAACAACTAATAAAATGTAATTTTGTTAGTTTATGCAGGGTAAAAATCAATTTATAATTAGAATTTTAGATTCTTCAAATCCGTTTTCACTAAAATATTTAGCATCGCATTATGATGTGTATGATGTTAACAGGAAAATAGACCTATTTTTTGAGTTATTCTTAAATTCCGGAGTATCTACTTTAGCGATAGAATCATATAAATCCTTAAAAAATAAGTATTTAGATGATAGGATATTACTCCGTTCCACTTTTAATCAAATCGAAAGTATATCTAACAATAAAAGTAATTTAAGTTCACAATTATTAGATACAAAAAACAACTATATCAATTTTAACGAAATTAATATACCCGTTTTTTTAGATAAAAAGAGACCTCTGATTATGGGAATATTAAATGTTACTCCCGACTCTTTTTCTGACGGGGGAAAATATTTTGATAAAGAATCAGCCGTAAAGAGAGTTTTTGAATTGATTGATGAAGGGGCGGATATTGTGGATATAGGCGGTGAATCAACAAGACCAGGCGCTGAAGAAGTTAGTGTTGATGAAGAATTGAAAAGAACAATCCCTGTAATTGAAGAAATTTGTAAATCAGGAAAAAATATATTTGTTTCAATTGACACCACTAAACCTGAAGTTGCAGAAGCCGCTCTTTCAGCCGGTGCCTTAATTGTAAATGATATTAGCGGGGGAGAGTTTTACCCCAAAATACACGAAATTGTAAATAAAATGAAAGCAATTTATGTGCTTATGCATACAACCGGAAAACCGTTTGAAATGCAAAAAAATATAAATTATAAAGACATTACCGGTGATATTTATTTAAATCTAATTTCGAAAGCTAATAAGTTACGGGCAAATGGTTTAGAGAATATTATTATTGACCCGGGTATAGGTTTTGGTAAAACTGTAGAAAATAATTATGAGATTCTCTCTAGACTTAATGAATTTACATCGGCAGGATATCCTTTGCTAACCGGTGTTTCAAGAAAATCCTTTTTGAGAAAATCATTAAATATTCAAATCGAAGATTCGGATACGGCATCGGTAATTATGGATTCATTTGCATTGCAAAAAGGAACTTCGATAATTAGAACACACAATGTAAACTGTCTCTTATACA
>JACSRR010000340.1 GCA_014879635.1 Ignavibacteriaceae bacterium
ATCATAATGATATCAAATTTAAATCAAGAATTTCAAATCGCCAAATAGTTTTTCAAAAATATTGATAAGCGGTTAAATTTATGTTTAACCAAATATTAATTAAATTTGGTAATTTTGCAATAGTTAAAAAACGGCAGTTAAAAGTTTGTTACACTGACAGTTAGTTGAGCTTACATTGAACAGAAAATGAATTTAGTGGCAAAGTGGGTAGAAAAATTTAACTCCGCACCCCAAATTTTTTTCTCTCTGAACTCTGCGGTTAAATTATTGTTGCTTTCTGTTAATCATTTAAGCTTACAGAACAGGAAAAAAATAAAAGGTACCACATTTATGTGTGTATATTTTTTTAGATATTTTTTGATAAAAATTTTAGATAAGTTTGTACTTTCAAAAAAGGGAGGGTTTTATCGAATCAAAAGGTACTAAATCACATTTTACGAAATGCAATAACGCAAAATGTAACCACTACTACCCTGTTTCAAGGAATGAAGAGCCTGATGAATTAGGTTTTTTATGTCCTTTGTGCAGAGACAAAGTTGAAAGGTATCATGTTATTCAATGTTCAAGCTGCAAAACAGTTATCAATTTTGTAGCAGCGTCAAAGACAGAAGAGAAAGTAGTTTTTAACATTTCAAAATGTTCACACTGTTACGGCTCAGTTGATGACGAGTATGAAATTGAACCACTTTATTACGGTGATTCCTACATATAATTGCAATCCGGGTGAAAGAAAAAATAATAATCACTTATTTTAACCTTTCATCCGGTTTTTTATTGGTAAAAAGCCTCAAAAATCTTATCTTTTATGACAAAATTTAATTAAAATTCACAGGAGAATTATGTCATTGTCAAATCTCATGAATTTGAAACGGCTTTTCGCTTTATCAGCGATAGTAATATTATTGGGCTTTTCAAATTTTACATCAGCCCAGCACGCCGGTCACGGTGATCATCTTGGTTTAGATACAGTTAAAGCAGGGAAATTTGATACCGGTAGAATGTGGGCGTTTGATTTTCCGCCTAACGAATATTTTCAATCAGAATACGGATTTACTCCTTCAGAAGATTGGTATAACAATGTAAGGCTTTCTGCTCTCAGATTTGCTACATATTGTTCTGCCTCTTTCGTTTCTGAAGATGGCTTGGTTATGACCAATCATCATTGCGCTCGCGAGAGTATAACTAAAGTTAACAAAGACGGTGAAGACCTTCCGAGAGACGGTTTTTGGGCTCCCACGCTTGAAGACGAAAGAAGAGTTCCCGGTTTGTTTGTTGATCAATTAATTCATATCGAAAATGTTACCGCTCAAATTCAGGAAGCTATTGACGCAGGTTCTACCGATGAAGATAAAATTAAGAATCGCGAAGACAAGAAAAAAGAACTCGTAAATAAATTAAAGAGTGACAAAGGTTTGGAAGCTCAAGTTATAACCTTCTATAACGGTGGTTATTATGCACTTTACGGATTCAAAAGATATAATGATGTTAGAATTGTTTTTGCTCCCGAAGATCAATTAGGTTTCTTTGGCGGTGACCCTGATAACTTCACTTATCCAAGATACAATATGGATTGCACATTCTTTAGAGTTTACGATGACGAAGGCAAACCCTTAAAAACTAAAAATTATTTTAAATGGAGCCCCGCAGGTGCAGCAGCAGGTGAACCGGTATTTGTTGTCGGAAACCCCGGCTCAACAAACCGTTTATTTACAACAGCACAATTAGAGTTCCAAAGAGATTATCAGCACCCTTCCATTTTATCCTTGTTGGATAATTTAGTTGCAGTTTATAGCGAAGTTATTGCAGAGAACCCCGATAGAAGAATGGAATTGGAAAATAATTTATTCAGCTATCAAAATTCGCAAAAAGCTTATGGCGGAATTCTCTGTGGTTTAAGAAACCCCGTTATGATGAAGAAAAAACAAGATTGGGAAGGTTCATTCAGAGCTAAAGTTAAAGCTAACAGTAACTTAGAAAGCAAATACGGCAGACTCTGGGATGAAATCCGCAACGGAAGAACCCAAATGGGTAAAGTTTACAATGAATATGTTGCTACAAAAATTAGACCAATGTGGTTTAGCCAATATTTTACTATTGCTAACTCCGCAGTTGAAATGGCTCAACAACTCAGACTTCCGAAAGAAGAAAGAGATGCTAAATATGTTACCGCTACTAACGAGAAATTAGCCGCTCTCTATACTGAAATTGATGAAGCTGTGCAAAAAAGATTGTTGAGAGAACAATTAAAATCGCAAGCTAAATTTATCGGTAAAGACCATGAACTAATTAAACTGTTAACAAACGGTTTAACAGGTCAAGCTGCTGCCGATTACTTGCTTTCAAAAACCGTTTTCGCTAATAAAGATAATTTTACCAAATTGGCTATGGAAGGTCCCGATGCTCTATTAAAGAGCGGCGACCCAATTGTTACTTTCATTCTTAAAACACAAGATAGAATTAAAGAATACGATAACCTTTTCAAAAAAATACAGACCGAAGAATCCGGTATGGTTGAAAGATTAGGTAGAGCAGTTTTTGAAGTTTACGGAACCTCAATTCCGCCGGATGCTACTTTCTCCCTAAGAATTGCTGACGGTGTTGTTAAAGGTTATAGCTATAACGGAACTGTTGCTCCTCCCGTTACCACTTTCTACGGAATGTATGACAGATTTTACTCTTTCGGAAAAGAATTTCCTTGGAGTTTACCGGAAAAATGGATAAATCCCCCTTCAGAGTTCAAATTAGAAACTCCGTACAATTTTGTATCAACCAATGATATTATTGGCGGTAACTCGGGCAGCCCTGTTATCAATAAAAATGCTGAAATTGTTGGATTAGCGTTTGACGGAAATATCGAAAGCTTACCCGGTCAATTTATTTTTGATATGACTCATAACAGAACCGTATCTGTTCACTCAGCAGGTATGTACGAAGCCGTAAAAAACCTCTACAAAGCTACAAGATTAGCTGATGAGCTTAAAAACGGTAAAATTAACTAAGAATCTTAAAATATTCTTAACAAAGCTGCCCGTTAGTTCGGGCGGTTTTGTTTTAAAGCATTCTACTTGCTCGCTAAGTATTCATCAAAAGACCGCAAGATTAATTCTCATAATTAACTTTGCATTTTTACCCCGGAAATTAAGTGTAGTGCCTTGTACTATATATGGTTGTCACTAATTTACTAAATAATTAACCTCAAAGCTAAAAGAGTTCTTAGTTCTTTGTGCGTAGTTCTTATTTTCTACTCCCAAAGATACCAACCAGGTCGGGACGGGCTTTCAGTTCACTGCCAGCGGAGCGATCTGTCAACTATTTTTTTACCCTTTACTCCCGATTCTTGTCGGGATTACCCTTTACTTCTTTTTTCTACCCACTATCCACTATCCACAACCCACTAATTCTACCCACTACCCACTGCAA
>JACSRR010000458.1 GCA_014879635.1 Ignavibacteriaceae bacterium
AGATGTGTATAAGAGACAGCTCTAATGCGGGGTCATTATCAACAATTATATCAGGATCAACACCATAGCCTTCCATTATCCATTCAGTACCTTCAACATTGTAAGGACCAAATTCGGGCTTATTGAGAGTTCCGCCGTCTGTGAACGGAAGTGAACCGGAAATACCGACTACACCGCCCCAAGAACGCTTACCAACCAATTTACCTAATCCGTTAGCTTTGAATCTATACGGGAAAATATCGCCGTCTGATGCTGAAAATTCGTCTAAAAGTACCACTTTAGGACCAACATGCATTCCACCCGGATTTGCACTAAATGTACTGTTTCTTCTGTAATTCATCATTACAATCTTCCTACTCAATCTTTCAAGAATATGAGGAGAAACATTACCGCCGCCGTTACCTCTGTCGTCAATTATCAAGGCATCTTTTCTTAATTGCGGATAATAATATTTGACAAACCAGTTTAAGCCGTTAGATCCCATATCGGGAATATGTATATAACCAACTCTACCGTTAGTGGCATCGGAAACTTTTTGTATGTTAGTTTCAACCATATTGAAGTATCTTAGGTTATGTTCGTCGTCAAGCGGAACAACAACCACATTTCTTGCACCGTCTTTTGATGCTTTTGAATTTACCGAAAGCGTTACCTGTTTGTTGGCTTTATTCACCATTAAAGAATAAAAGTCTTTGACTTCATTTACGGGAACACCGTCAACTGCAACGATAAATTCACCTTCTGATACATTAACACCAACTTCGGTAAGCGGTGAACGAAATGCTTTGTCCCAATTTTGTCCTTTCAAGATTTTTGTGATTTGTACAAAACCTGAAGGATCTTGTTTGAGGTCAGCACCGAGCAAGCCAAGTTTAACCCTTTGAGGTCTGGGCATATCACCGCCACCTACATAAGCGTGACCAGCATTTAACTCTCCAATCATTTCGCCGATAAGATATGATAAATCAGCTCTGTGGCTCACATAATCAACTAATGGCTCATAGCGTTTTTTGATTTTCTCCCAATCATATCCGTGCATATTATTTGCATAGAAGAAATCTCTCATTTGACGCCATGATTCCGCGTAGATTTGTTTCCATTCTGCTTTTCTGTCTAATACTACTTTTAAATCGCTAAGATTAAGGAACTCTTTCGGTTTAATAGGTGAAGAGGGCAATGGTATAATTGCATATTGACCGCTCATACCCACCAACATTTTTTTACCGTTGGTTGAAATTTCGTACCCGTTAATTTCACCTAATTCTGTTTCTTCTTTTTCCTTCAGGTCATAAGATAGAAGTTTTGGCCTTTCATCACGGGTTCCGTTTCTCATGTAAAAAACTTTGTTACCTTCGGAAGATAAATTAAAATAGAACGCATTTTTTACGGGAATTTCAACCGATCTATTTAAGATACCGTCAAAATCAATAACTACATCTTTTGAATCGGCTTTCTTTTCGTCTGTTTTCTTAGTGTCATCATCTTTTTTCTCTTCTGTTTTGATTTCAACTTCGTCACTTTGAGGTTCAAATGGCGAAGGAGTATCATTTTTAAGAGTAATCAAATACAACTTTGACAAATCTTGGTAAATATGGTTCCATTCAGTCCAACCATAAGTAGGATTAAATGTTCTATCTGCCACATAATATAGATATTTGCCGTCAGTACTAAAACAGGGATTATTTGCCGAGCTCCAACCGTCAGTAACAGGTTGAGTTTTTCCGGAGGCTAAAGAATAGATGTAAATTTTGCCCATTCCTTCAATTTCGGCTTTTGTATAAGCAATCCAATTGTTATCAGGTGACCATGAAAATTGTGAAATCTGAGAAACATCACCTTTATCAACAGTAGTAACCTTTTTGCTTTCTATATCAACAAAGTAAAGTTTGTAATCTTGAGCAAAAAAAGCAATCTTTTTAGAATCAGGTGACCATTTTAGAATTCCATAGATATAAACATTTAATCCGTTTGTTAATTTAATTCTATCGCCGGAGCCGTCTTGATTAATAATATAGACTTCGTCTTCACCTGTTTCATCAGAAATAAAAGCAATATATTTACCGTCAGGTGACCAAATGCCCCCTCTTTCGTGTACACCTTGAGAATTGGTAATATTTCTTGTGGGACCATTTTTAGCGGGGACTGTAAAAATTTCACCTCTTGCACCAAAAAGAGCCCTGTTACCCTCCGGTGAAATCTCAAAATTATATACCTGATTTTTAACATCGGTAAGCGAACCTCTGCCCCAATCTAAATCTTCTTGAATAACAATTGAAACTTTCTCAACTTTTTCTGTTGCAAGGTCTAATTTGTAAATGTAGCCGCCGTTTTCAAAGACAATTGCATTATCACCGATTGAAGGAAATTTAACATCAAAATCGTTAAAGTCAGTTAATTTTTTTGTTTCTTTTGTTTTCATATCAAAAACGAAGAGATTCATAGTCAAATCTCTATCTGATGCGAAATAAACCTTATCCCCTTTAACCATAGGGAAAATATCTTGAGCGGCATTTTCGAAAAGTCTTTCTGTTTGTTTAGTCTTAAAGTTATAAGTCCAAACATCATCAGCTTGCCCGCCTCTGTATCTTTTCCAAGTTCTAAATTCTCTGAAAATGCGGTTATAGACTAAAGTTTCGCCGTCATCGGTGAAAGTTCCAAAACCACCTCTAGGAAGCGGAACCTCTTCAGACATACCCCCGTCTTTATTAACAAGGTATAACATTCCTTTCCAAGAATTGTGAGCTTTCCACCGGGAACGGTAGAGAATTGTGTTATTATCTTTCCAGTCCATAACAATGTTATTAGGACCCATTCTATCTGATACATCATCTCTATCTAATGTAGCGGTATAAGTTAATCTTTTAGGAACCCCACCTTCTGATGGAATGAGATAAACTTCAGTATTTCCGTCATATTGACCTGTGAAAGCAATGTACTTACCGTCAGGAGAAAATTTAGGAAACATTTCGAAGCCGTCATTACTTGTAATTCTACGGGCTGTACCTCCGTTTGAGGAAACAGTGTAGAGATCGCCTGCATAAGTAAAAACAATTTTTTCACCGTGAAAAGCAGGGAATCTGAGTAGTCTTGCCTCTTGCTGGGCAAACAGAATGCCCGACAATAATAATACGAGAACCATTAGTGTTTTTTGCATAGATTAGTTACTCTTTTGATTTAAAAATATGTGATTGTTGAAAATAAAGAAATACCGCCCTATTAGATGTTTAATTGTGATAAACAGTTCTAAAAGGCGATAAATGGTGGAACAAGGAGATTATAGTTACAGAGTTTCTCCGGATGAAAGTCTTTTTGAATTCTCAAAAGTTTCTTTGAATTTGTAAAACTAAAAG
>JACSRR010000419.1 GCA_014879635.1 Ignavibacteriaceae bacterium
AAGTTAATCATGCAATTTATGAATAAAGTTTTTAATAATCATTAATTTTATTAATTCCTTTTAAACCCTGAAATTTACTTCATTAAACACGGCCGGTAAAGGTAATTGGATCATTCTTGTTTTCTCACTTACAATCGATTTTTTTTATTTGAGGGTTTTGAATCAGTTTTCTGCGAAAACAGCCTGTTATTGAAAGTGAGAACTCTCTCATAATGAATATATTCATGTTGATACAGTCTCATGATGAATTTTTCATAATGAGAATGGATTGAAAATCCATTGATTTAACCGGGGGTGAAAATTCTCATGGTGATTATTCATAATGAGAACTCACGAAAAAATAGAACTTTTCATGTTAAAGGAAATTTGGAATATTTTATATATGCGTTATGCATATATAAGTAAATATAATATATGTTAATGGCAGTGTCAAGGGAAAAAAAGATGAAATGTAAAAAAAATAGAATTACCCCGGTGTTGGTGGCGGATCCTGATGACTCATTTTTTGTAGCGCAGAGTCCTCCTTTGGAGAGACTCTGCGCATACTAAAGGTATCAATAATCAAGTTGTCTTTTGAGGATGCACAGCGATGCAAGGGAGGGGAATATTATGACGTAAATCATTGCATTGACTGATTTGATGTATTATTTTGAGCTAGATATTCAACAATCCTGCGGAAAAATTTAGAACATAGTTTATGAACAAAAATCCTCAATATTACCTGAAATCCAGCCCAACACTGAAAATTATAGCTTTTTTAGTTTTTAGTTTTATTTTTTGCCAAAGTTTAAGCAGCCAGTTGTATTGGCAGAAGACGTACGAGAGTTTTATTGGCGGAGATGAAGAAGGATACGACGGCTGCGCAGCAGACGGTTCTAACTTTTATATTGTAGGCTATACCGGAATACTGGATTACTATATGTACGTTTTGAAAATGAATCAGCTAGGTGATACGTTATGGACCAGGACATATATAGGAGGAATAGCAAAAGCAGTTGCACCTAGTAATGACGGCGGTTGTGTCTTTACCGGGCAGAGGAATTCCTGTTTTTCAATGAAGCTTGATTTGAACGGCAATGTAGTATGGGATAAATCATATCCAAACGGCGCTGAAACGAGAGATATTACGCAAACCGGCGATAGCGGATATGTGATGTGCGGAGGCTCTTTTTCTGGTTATATATGCAAATTGGATACTCTTGGAAATTTACTATGGGAAAAGTATTATGATGATACTCCGCAAACTTTTTATAAAATAGAACCTTCTATTGGGGGCGGATATGTAGTCTGTGGAGATAAATTTATAAATGGTACTTGGAAAGCATATTTAATGAAGATAGATGGGGCGGGTAATATTATTTGGGAATCATCTTATCAATATAGGTTCGTTTCATCTTTTGTAAGTACAAATTTTGGTTTTATTATCCTCGGAGGCTATTATTCAAATAGTTATTATAGAATAGTGATTATTAAAACAGATTTAAACGGTAATGCACTTTTAACGGATACAATAAGTAAAAATAATAATAGTGATTTTAGTCCGAATATTATCAGATTAGAGTCTAATAAATATATTGTTTCCTATCGGTCAAGTTTAAATAATGAAAACCGACATGTTGGTAAAGTATGTCAGTTTGATACTAACTTAAACAAAATTAGAGAAATAAACCTTTTTTCAGATCTTAATTCCGTTTATTTACAAAACATGATAAAAGCTCCTGATTCTAACCTTGACGATATAATTTGTTTTGGTGGTGCAGAACCAAACAATCCGCATGATGTTGATTTGTATGCAATTAGAATTGATAGTGCATTAAGCCAACCGCCTCCTATTTCAGTCAATACTATTTCGAATCAAGTACCTGAAAAAAACGAATTAATTCAAAATTACCCTAATCCATTTAATGGTTCAACAATGATTAAATTTACAGTTAACAAAAGTAACTTTGTGCAAATAAAAGTCTTTGATGTACTTGGAAGAGAGGTTGAAACTTTAGTTACTGAAGTACTATCAGCAGGAACTTATTCTAAAACATTTGTCCCGAAGTATCTAAGCAGCGGGATTTATTTTTACCAGTTCAGCATAAATGGAAATATAATTAAAACCCATAAGATGGTTTATAACAAATAAAAATCAAAGGAGGTAGTATGTTATTCTTAAAATATTTCTATACTTTAATCTTATTGCTTTTGTTTAACAATCAAAACATTCTTTCTGGGGGTGGTGAACTTTGGATTCATAATCATTCTTCTAGTGATATTTGGGTACATGTTTATCCTGTCAGCATGGTTTTCAACAATGATACCTATGGTACAAACGGCAGAAATTATTGTCTTTTAGGTACTAGCAAGGTATTCCCGCAACAAGGAATTGAAAAATACTTTATTAATGGAGCAAATGAAAATGAATGGTATTTCAAAATATCTGTGCAAGATTGGATTGAATGGGGTTTTGATGGAGTACCCGGTACAGATGCTGCGACAAAGGGCACAATAGGTTTTGGTAGATGGAAAATTGATTTTTATAACAGCGCAAATATTAACGGAAGTCCTATTGATTATTG
Source organism: Ignavibacteriaceae bacterium (assembly GCA_014879635.1). GTDB lineage: Bacteria > Bacteroidota > Ignavibacteria > Ignavibacteriales > Ignavibacteriaceae > BA9. The sequence goes on from JACSRR010000419.1 coordinate 2,565, forward strand.
TATACTTGAATACGATCTAGGTTACGTAAATCCAAACCGACCAGAATGTGGTTCGCAGCCAGGTGATGTAAATATTCGATTTGTAAACGAGAATCCCGGACACCCGCGAGTTCAATTTTTATGGGAAACTTGCTCATGTTTATATAGTACCCCATATCAGGATGTACCTACAAATAGAAAAATCTATGAAAGAGATAGAGGATGTCCTGGCGAATATTGGGAACCGGAAATAGGGAATTTTAAGTGGAATTCTGGAAGTCCTTGGAACGGATTTGATTACCAAAGAGCACCGAACTTGTATACCATTTTCCCGCAAGATCCGAGAGTAGATATAACGGAAGTATTTTTCCCATATTACGGATATATTAACCAAAATAATGAAATAAATGATGTAAGATTCGGAACGTTGACATTAAAATTGACAATAGAAAAAAATGAACCAAACGGAAATCCAGTTGAAATCAAGACTCCAAACATACCATATGACTATGCATTCGCAAATTTTCCTCCCATTGTTATTGATAAAGATGCAAATTTGATATTGGCAAAAGGTAACAATAGCTTAGAGCGCAAAATTACTTTTAGGAAATATTATGATTTCTTGTCTAACACGCCTTTAGAAATATTTCCTTATGGTACATTAGAACTACAGGGCTCGGCAAATTCGAATGAAAAAGCGCATATGTATTTTGAAAGTTACTCACACTCTGTAATATGGCAGAATGCAAATCTGATTATGGGACAAAATTCTGCAATCGATTTACAGGGCAATTCCTTTATG
>JACSRR010000157.1 GCA_014879635.1 Ignavibacteriaceae bacterium
TCCGTCGTCGGCAGCGTCAGATGTGTATAAGAGACAGACTCTATACAGATATTGAGTCTGCCTCTAAATTCGAAATTATAGATATTAAAAAGCCGGATACTTCAGATAGATCTCTCTATTTTTCCGGAATTAATCGTGAAAGCGGCAATCAAGAAGAACTAATTTCGAATATTGAAGTAAAAATTAGCAGGTTTGTTGATGATTTTTCGAATTCCTGCAAAAAAATTTCTGCTTCAAAATCAAACATTCAATTTGTTACAAACGAAAAGGATTTTGATTCTGCCGGTGCCGGAAAAATTAAGATAATGATTTCGGAAGATGAAATGCCCGGTAGGAAAAGGGATATTAGCAGTTATTTTGAAGCTGATGTAGAGTCAGGATTCACTAAAGTTAATCCGGTAATTGATTCGCTTGATGATTCAACTACAGACGAAGCACCCGCTTTAGTTTCAGATTTCACGCAATTTGCTCCTCCTACATATAGAACTTCCGATTCTAATATAGTTGATGATTCAGAAGAAACCCCTTCAATCTCCGAGAATAAAGAATCAGCTACTAAAAATGATGATGATCCGAAACTTGAAGATGGTGTGATTTCTGAATATCCGGAAGTGGCTTCATTTGCGAGTGAAAATACCGGGTCACAAAACCAAGGGAATGTTTATTCTGAAAGTAAAAATGCTGACCCCGAAAATCATCAGGCTGAAAATTCCGGTCAACTGCCGTTTGAAACAGAAGAGTTAAAATTCGATTTTGATGATATACCGGAAATAGATGACCAACTCCCTCCTCAGCTTGAAGAGTTTGTTAACTCGATTGAAAATGAGAATATTGACCAAGATAATGACGAGTTTACCGAAGAAGAAAAAATAAAAAAACCGGTACCGGTGAATACAACGGTTGAATCGATGCATTATTTTACCGATCTTACCGGCAGAGCAATTGATACAGAAGATGTTTCAATTCCTTTTGAAGATGATAAAGGGGTTAAAAAAGAAGATCAAGCGAAAATAGATGAAGCTTCTCCTGTTGATGAAAAGCCGGAACCTGAATTTGAAGAGATAAATGATACAGATTCTTTTTCTTTTAATTTCAAAGAAACTCTTGATAAAAAAGGGGAACAAAAGGTAGATGACCCGGTTGAAAAAAGTGTTCAAACTCCCGGTACCTTTGATTTTGATTTCCCGGCGGTTGAAAGTGAACCTGTTTCAGACCTACCGCAAGAGAAGGTTGAGCCACAATCAACTTATAAGAAAATTACGGTAAATACAGTTGAAATAAGCGAAAAACCGGTAATCGAAGTCCCTGAAAATAACACCGGATCTGAAGCACCCGTTGCTACCGGAAAGGGAAATTATGAATCTACATCAACAAAAACCACGGAAATTGAGCGAAAAAGGTCAAGAATTGGTTATGTTGTAGTCGGTATAGCTGCGGTGATTTTAATTTTTTATCTGTTTAAAATACCGGTTCCTTTTTTAAGCGGGGGAAAAGAGCCGGCGGTTGTTAAAAATAACTCATTAACTATAGAGAGAAGCAGCGCTTATTCTGTTACCGGAACATATCAAACAACCTCTGAAAATTCTTTAGCCGTGTTGCCTTCGGGATTTTCGAAAACGGAGGGGCATTTTGAATTAAACGAAGACGGCAAATTTATTCCCGTGAATTTTCCGAAGACAAACTTAACAGAGTCAGCAGCCGTCGAAAATAACACGGTACCGGAAATTACGCAAACAGCACCGGAAAGAACTGAGCCTGCGCCAAGAAATCAAACGGAAGCCAAAGTTATTTATGTTGACACCGAAGTTGACCGTACTCAATCAGGCGTTGTTACCGAACAGTTTATTTACAAGCACGATAACGGCTATTATGTTCAAGTTTCGTCTTTAAAAAGTAGAGAAAGTGCGGAACAAGAAGCCAATAAATTTGTTAAAAGAGGATACAGGGCTATGATTATGAGGGTCAGAAATCCCGGCTCTTCTCAGAATGCAGGGGTTTGGTACCGGTTAAAAATAGGTGAGTTTGTAACTTTAGATGAAGCAAAAGAATTTAAGAAAAACAATGTTAAATAAATGAAAGTGAAAAAGTAAAATATGGATTTTTTATCGATCTTTTTAAGAGGCGGATTTATTATGTATCCGATTCTCTTACTCTCGGTTCTGGGAGTAGGAATTGCAATCGAAAGATACTTGGTGATTAGAAAAGCAAGAATGAATGCACCAAAATTCACTCTGAATATCAGAAACCTGCTAGTAAAGGGGGATTTTGAGGGTGCAATTAAACTGTGTATGCAAGAAAATACTCCCACTGCTAATATGATTAAAAAGGGGCTGAAAAAAATAAAATTCGGTCACGAAAGAGTAAAAGAAGCTATTGAAGACTCGGGAAAGCAAGAGATTACAAAACTTGAAAAAGGGCTTTCGATTCTTGCAACTATAGCCGGTGTAGCCCCCCTGTTGGGTTTTTTGGGAACAGTAACCGGTATGATAGGTGCTTTTATGAAAATTCAAGATTTGCAGGGTTCTGCAAGTCCATCAGATTTGGCAGGCGGTATTTGGGAAGCACTTTTAACTACAGCTTTCGGACTTGGGGTCGGAATTATTGCTTTAATTTCGTACAACTATTTTGTGGCTTCGGTGAACAAATTAGTTTCTCAGATGGAAACCACATCAACGGATGTATTAGACACAATTGAAGAGAAAGATTTTAGTATGAAGAACGGAAACGAGGCAAAATAATTATGCATTTTTCCCGTCAAAATAAACCATTAGCAGAGTTTAACTTCTCATCGCTTACAGATATTGTGATGCTACTTCTGATATTTTTCTTGATAACATCGCAATTTGTTGTTCAAACAGGCGTGAAAGTAAAATTGCCCGGTTCGGATAATGACGAACAAGTTATTCCTTCGAAACTAATTGTTTCGGTTATGAGAGACGGTGCGCTTTTTTTAGGGCAGGATGCCGTTACTTTAGACGACTTGCCGGCAAGGCTAACCGTTCTGAAAGGTGCTGAAACCGACCCGAATTTGATAATTAGAGCCGATAAAGAAGCATCGATAGATTTGGTTATTAAAGTCATTGATGCCGCAAGAGATGCCGAAATTGATAAATTTACAATAGAAACCGAGAAAAAGAACATTTGATATGTCGAAAGACAAAAAAATAAGAAGCCTTTCGTTAACGATTTCAATATTACTGCATTTGCTGATATTGGTATCGCTTGCCGTTGTTAAAGTTGCTGTTGAAGCAGAAAAAAGCGAGTTTGTTGAAATTGGTTTCGGTAAATTAGCGGCACTTTCTAATCCCGGAGGTGAAGGTAATGCGGTTGAAGATGTAAAAAATAACAAAAAAAACACCAAAAAGGATACGAAAGAGGACAAAAAAGTAGAGTCACCCGAAACAAGAAACACTTCACGCGATAATCAATCTACATCTCAAAAAGAGAATAACGAATCTTCGGAAAATGTTAGAAATCGCGGAAATAGAACACAAGGAAGCGGTGGTTTCGGTTTTGATATAGATTGGGGAGGGCGGGGTTCGAGAAGAATTCTTAGCAAGGTATTGCCTACTTATCCTGACGGTGTACAAAAGGAAGCTCCTGTTACTCTTAGATTTATTATTCTTCCCGATGGTACAATTGGCTCTATTGTTCCGGTCACAAAAGCCGATTCAAGGTTAGAATCTGCTTCGGTTTCTGCTCTAAAATTGTGGAGATTTGAGAAACTTCCCGAAGGGGAAACGGTAAATCAGACCGCCCAAATAGTTTTTAATTTCCGTCTTGAGTAAAATCTTTGCCGTAATAACCTTTATAGAAAAAATACTCACCGATTGATAGAATTGTAAGCGTAATAGTATCTCTATCAAACCAAGTGCCGAACCCGGCTTCGCTTATTACATACTTTGTCGCAAGAGAAGCAATACTCCAACCGACCGAAAAAAGTAATCCGATTAATCCAATATTTAACAAAGCAGACGAAATATTTTCATCTTGATACTTCTTTGCAAAAATAATTAAAGCAAAGAGGATGTGAGCGTAAAAAATTATCCAGATAATCATCTGTTCAATTTTTTAATTTTTGAGTTAAGAATACCCATGCCTGCTAAACCGCCAATCAAGCCAAAAATAGCGAATGAGAAGAGATTGTTAAAAAAGAGTATAAACGCATAGAGAGGAGAAAAGCCGTACTCAATAATATCATTTGCAATCGAATTTAACATATCTAATGCTAAACCGTCAGGGTCTAAAAATTTAAACTCGCTCATCTGTTGAGCAATAATTGGCAAAGCATCAACAATATCGTTTCTTTTAGTGATAAAAGTTATCAATACTTCAAATGTAGTTGAGAATAATGCAGCAGCTACGCCGGTTAGCAACCCAAATACAATTGCGTGTGAAGGAGTTATTTTAGTGAGATATCCCTCAATTCTTTTATCGATATGTAATGCAAAAATAGCAGCTGCGGGAACCAACAAACAACATCCGAAACTTTTTAACCCTGGTACGGTTGTTAAAACACCTGCTGCAAAACCTGTTATTATGACCGGAAAATATTTACTGTGAATCATTAACCTTGTAAAATCCAAAAACTAAAGCGTAAATATAAGAAAATAGGCACAGGCTAAAAACTAAACCTGTAATAAATGCAGAACTCTTTAAATATGAATAGACTATAAAATTATTGATTAAAACATCAATTAACATAAATATCGAAGCAGCTATTAAAAATTGCATTGAGTGCTGTTTGATAACGAGAGAATTAACTAAAAATATTAGCGAAATTAGGATAAATCCCGAATATATTCCGGTGCATCTGCTACAGACGGGGAATTTTATATCCGAAATGAAAAATGATTTTTCCGGATTTTGGTGGCACATTTTATCAAGGGAGAACTCATTAAACGAATTGATTGCTTCAATTTTAGGAGAAAGCGGGGAAAGAAACGGTAGAATGATTACGAAAATAAAATATAAAGTCAAAATTCCGGTAATCAGCTTTAGATGTTTCTCTGTTAATCTCATAGGTTTTAATAGTTTTTAAAATCTCGTTTGAAATGTAACAAATTAATTCAGCTTGTTTATTCAGGATGGAAACAGAATAAAAATAAATTTATCATGGTTGAGTGTGTTGTCAGATTTATCTAAAAACTATTTACCAATTAACACACTTAGAATAAAATCTTTAATGCCATTTCTTCTCACTCATTAGAAACCCGGTGAAGCTTCTTGGATTCTGCAAACCGGAGTTAAATTACAATATTGACATGCCCTCATTTCACGGTTATTTATCTTGGAAATATGAAATTTGCCTACTGATATGTTTTCCGTAAATTCTGCAACCTTATTTTTTGCGTGTTCTATCCAATTGTTACTTGAAGTACTTTCATCTAATTTTTTTTCATTGAGAAATATTACATCCACTTCTCTAAGCTCGTCTTCCCTAAATTTTAAAGAATAAATGCAAGGGTAAGCAGGCTCATGCGGTGAATCTGACAGAATATTTTCTTTAGCAATTAGCATATACAACGGCAATTGCAAATGTGTACCTTCAATCTGGTCTTCTTTAGAGACTTTTTTACCTGTCAACTTATAATCGTAGATTTTGAAAGTCCCGCCTTCTTGGTTAATATCAATACGGTCAATTTTTCCGTGTAGAAGCACCTTCCCCGGACTTTCGCCATTTAATTTAAGTTCTAATAACCCTTGTGTTTCAAAAGCATGGGGTGCAAAATTGCTTCCTTTGTTTTTTTCGTAGAGTAAAAAATTGAACAAAACTGAATCTTCGCGGTTACCGTTAACGCCGAATATTTTTTCGAAGTCCCAAAAAATCACCGGTTCTAAATTCTCTAACTTCGAATTTTCGTCAAAAAAGTTGAAATCGGGCAATTTTTCCAATGCGATATTAAATAGAAGGTCAACAGCATTATTAAACTCCAATCTGTTAAGCTGTGAAATTGACTTCCCTTTTATTAAATCTGATTTGTAAAAAGATTCTAACACCGAATGCATAAAATTTCCGATTTCGTAATTTTCAATTTCATCTGACGGAGTATCAATAACTTTATACTTTAAGACTTTTTCGGTGTAAAATTTGAACGGGCATTTGGCATAGGATTCAAAAGCCGTTACTGAAACTCTATTATTAAAGAATTCGACTAAACCGGGTATTTTCTTCTCTGCGTCAGAGCTAAACACTCCCGCAAATTCTGAAGTAATTACTGTATCTCCGGGATTTGTTTGTTCAATTCTCTCTTTATCGTTAAGTGACATTATTTCAAGAGCGTATTTGTTAAAAGCAGTCAGTTTATAAAGTTCATCGGCATCAACAAAGTTCAGGTTGGCGTTTAATTCGCGGGTGGAGCAAATACTAATGGCTCCACTATTTGCCCCGGATTCTTGAGAAACATTTTGCACTTTTTTTAATTCATCAAGGAAAAAGGATTCCATAAGATTGCTTTCACCTTGGTTAGTAGCATAAGAAAGGAACAGTCCTGTTTGTGAACTTTTAAAATAATTCCAGGACCTAATAGTTTCATAAAAAGAAAATTTCTGTTTGTAGAGGGAGTTTTTAAAGCTTTCCTTGAGGTCGGTTGAAATAAATACTTCGGGTTTAGAATTTGTAGGAAAAACTTCTTCGTTTAGCCCACCGATAAAAAGATAATCGAAAGAGAGCCCTCTAACTTCATCGGGGTTGGTAACTAAAACACCGCTTTCCGGTTTTTCGTGAAGATTAAATCGTGCTTCGGAAGCAATCAAATTTAACCGGTTTAAGTAAAAAGATACATTAAATGAACTTTCTGCGGTATAGAGATATTTCCCGAGGGCAGAGAATATTTCGACAGAGGAGTTTCTGAATAGCGAAATTGCCCTGAGATTTTTCTCTTTTTCAATATCGGGCATACTGTTGGATAGAATAAAGCCGGTTAAGTTTAGTTTTCTTAAAAGATTGTCAAATTCTCTAATAAAATTAGTAATTGTCAGTTTCTCTTCAAAACCCTTGATTAACTCTTCTAAATTTTTAATCAGCTCAAGTGCGTTTCTGTATGCAGTTATTTTTGAACTAGTTGTTCCTTTGTTGTTTTTACTTATGAATTCTATTCTTCTTTCAATTTTCGATTTCATTGAAGAAAGACCACGGTTCAGTTTGAGGTCAGTTGCCGTAAAAATAAAACTGTCTAAAAGCGAATCGCTGTCCACAATTTGTGAAACAACGGGATTTGAGCAAGTTTTAACAATGTTTGCGTGATAAAAATTAGAAACTACCAATTCAAGTATATAAACAACGGCATTTACAGGGTTAAACCTGTTTACTTTTATTCTATCGGTGAGGTTGTAGGGAATATTGTATTCGTCAAAAACATCTCTAACATAAGGTGCATACTCCGAAATCAAATTAAACACCACACATATATCTGAAGGTTTAACTTTCGGGTCTTTCAGGAGTTGCTTTATCTCCTTACCGATAACCATAACCTCGTTTCTTTTATTTATACCCGTCTTTACACAAACATTTAAGTTTGAGAACTTATGAGGCAAATGAGCTTTAGATTTTCTGTTAAACAGGTTACTTCTGAGGTATGAGGAAAGAGTTTCTTCTTCAAGTTGATCGACATTTATTTCAAAGAACCCTGCAATTTTAAGCCGTTCAATTACATTCTCCCTTATATACCCGAATAAACCTGTGTTTTTTGAGTTATATTCAATTTCGAAAACAGTTGTTAAATCAGATTGTTCAATAATTGAAATAAATGATAATTTTTTAATGATTTCAACTTCGGGCGGAAAAAAGTGGGAGTAACCCCTTACAAACAAATATTTAATTTCGGGGTAAAGATTAGAGAATGTAGATTGAATCAATTTCGAATCAAATTTTATCAATTGAAGGTAAATATCGCCTATTTCGCATAAATTCAGATTATTAAGTTCATGGTCAAAGTAGTTGTAAATATTAGCAATATCTTCGGTTTTAGATTTATCGTAACCGGTCAATTCGCCGGCTTTTTGGATTAGCTGTGAATAGTCTATACCGAGTTCTTTCATTTTTGAAATACCGGTTTGAAGTTCTTTAAGAATACCGGGTTGGATATCTGCAAAACCGTCGCTATCCTTAAAAACGGGGTAATATTTGAGTTTATTTTCCATTGCCTTGCTGACGGCTTGAAGAAGAACAACAGCATGTGCGGCTTCGGGAAGGATAGAGATTTCGGGTTTAATTTCTCTTAGAAGTTTTTGAGCAAGTGTTCTAACGGTTTCAATTTTAATGCTGTTGAGGCTTCCTGGTTTGTTAAAACGAACAAATTCCTTTTGAAGTTTCCTCTTTAACCTGATTGACGGAGTCAGAATTAAAATAGAATTCTGGTAGCCGTTATCGAAAGCGGAGTGAATAAAATTGTCTATAGAGTCGTTAAATTTCCGGTTGTTTGAAAGAAGCATTAATAAACCTTGAGAATGATTCTGCAAAATAATAAAAGATTGCTCAAATTTTTACGCAAGGTATGAGAAAAAATGGGAGAGTGGGGATGAAGTGATCCCTACTGGGTCGGGCGCGGGGTGCAGTGAAGGGAGGCGCAGTCCCGACTGTGTCGGGAGCAGTGAAGGGTAAAGGGTAAGCCCGTCCCGACCGGGTTGGGATCGTCGGGAGTAAAAAGTTTGAAGAGAAATCAAGTTTTCGTTTTTTAACCCTGCTTGCACCTTAGCTTCATTTTTAAATCTTTCGACAAATTGCGGGTCAGAAGTTAAGAGAGGGTTTAACACTTTGAGAGCAACTTTTCTATAGAGTGTAGTTTCTTCGGCATGATAAACGGTGCCCATACCGCCTTCGCCAATTTTATCGAATATTTTATAATCACGAACAAGTGTTCAGTTAGATAACATAAAAAATTCCTTTATTTGAGTTCTTTACTTCGTTTTTTCCTCTGATCAGCATTATGGTGCGAGGAAATAAAATCATTAAAAGCGTTCCTTTTTTCTGTTTGATATTTTTTTTCGAGTTCATGCAACCGGGCAAAAAAATCGATGGCACCTTTTTTACCGTATCCCGCTTTTGTAAGCAGAGAAACCCCTAATTTATCGGCTTCAAATTCCTGGTCTTTACTAAACGGCAACTGATAAACGGAGTAGGAAAGTTGAACTGCGGCACCGAGTGTAAGATTAATTTTTTAAGCGTTAACACCGTATTGAATTCTTCCGATGCAGTGTTTTAGTTCGTTATAAGCAATTTCATGAGCTATAACAAATGCTAATTCTTCGTCAGATTTTACAAAATCTACTAAACCGGTATTTATGTAAATCATACCACCTGCAATACTAAAGGCATTAACATCCTTGTCTTTCACAATTTTGAAGCGGTTGTTTATCTTTTCCCTGCTAACATTGGGTAAAAGTTTATTAAAAATCTTTTTTACCCTGTCCTCATTTGAAGCGGTAAATGATAAATTTCCGGAGACTTGAGTTTCAAGCTCCTTTCCGATTTGATTTTCTTCTTCATCGCTTAGTTGAGTAATATTTAAGATAGTTTTATTCAACACATCAGCTACATCTTTAAGTACATCAAAGATTCCTCCTTGCGGTTTTGCGTCAAAAGATGTTAAAAATAATTTGACTTAAACAAGTTGAATAAACCTTGAAAATTTCCCGAATTGAATGTACAATTCCATTCTTCCTTATTATTTTTTGAAAAAATTAACTCGCCGGGTAAACCGGTATGTCTGAAAACAAGATACGGTTTGTTTAAATCAAATGTAAATTTGACTTGATACTCAGTTTTTTCGTCATTAATATAGCCTTGCTCAATTATGTTAAAATTTTCGGCATCGTATTCTGCTCCCAAAACTGCTTTAACATTGTTTTTAATAATATCAAACTCGTCGTTGATGGCATAAGACCCGGGTTTATCAGAACAGCCCGCAAAAATTAACACGGTAATAATTAAGAGTAATGATTTATAAATTTTCATTTTTTCTCCCCCTGCTTATTATTTGTAGATGAGTCTGTTCCCGGTTTCGGAGTAACTTGTTCAATAGCATTTTGAGCACCGGTCACTAAAGTATTTTCAATGGAATTAACTTTGTTTTTTGAAGTGTCAATTGAAGTTGTATCATTTTTAGCATTAGTATCAGGTACCGCCGTATTAGTAGAGTCATTTTTAACGGGATTTACCGTTTTAAGCATATTTGAAAAATCATCGGCAAAAATGAATGAGATAAGGAGTAGAAGGAATACACCCAACCCTATCCCTGAAAATTTAAACAATGTTTTTTTCTTTTCGGGTATGGGCGGCAGCGATTTCCCTTTAACAACTTTTACGATTTGAATAGTAATATTATCGTTGCCGCCTCTATCGTTAGCCATGTTAACAAGCTCGATACATGCCGATTGAGCATCCATGCCTTCAATAATAGATTTAATTTCTTCATCTTCAACAAGGCTGGTTAAACCGTCTGTGCAGAGGAGAAAGATGTCATTTTTATAAATAGAGAGGGGTTGTTCAACTTCAGGTTCCGAACTCCCGTCAGGACCAAGAGAGCGGGAGATAACATTTCTATTCGGGTGGGTCTTTGCTTGTTCAGCATCTATAATACCACCATCAACCATTTGTTGAACAAGCGAATGATCTTTAGTTATTCTGTGAAACATGCCGTCCCTGTGAAGATAAACCCTGCTATCACCTAAATGGGCAATGTTAGCGAAACCATCCTTAATTAAGAGAACCACTGCAGTTGAGCCCATTTCTTTCATTTCAGGGTCTGAAGTAGCCTTCTTTTTAATTGCGGCATCAGCTCTTAGGAGCGAAGATTTTAGTTCGTCGCCAAAATTTTCGGTATTGGGATTTAGCGATTCAAAGTGCTCTTTTATTTCGTTAACAGCCAATCTTGAAGCGAATTCACCGCCGGTGTACCCGCCCATTCCGTCGCAAACAATATAAATTTTTACTCCGTTAAATTCATACTGACCGAAATAGTCTTCGTTTCTTGTTCTTTTTTTGCCGACATCAGAGATGTTGCCGGATTCGAAAATATATTTCATTTATGCCTCAAAATTTCCATTTACTTCAAGAATATCACACAAACAATCTTAGTAATCTTTTAGTGTTATGCCGCTATCGAATATTAATTGATTAAAAAATGACCCTTATTTGCACCTAATTTTAGGGCACCACCTTAACTTCGAACCCCCGCACCCCGGCACTTTTCCCTCTGTGTGCTCCGTGGTTAATAAAATTTAGTGGGAAGAAATCCCGACGGGGTCGGGAGTGAAGGGCAATTTCATGTATCTTGATATTAAAAGGATAAAGTGTAAATGGCGTTTAAGTATAAATTTACACTTAATTCAAAATTTTATTTTGCCCCTTAATCTTACAATTACAATCCTAACTCACGCAACGCGTCTCTATCAAAACAAATTGATTGTTTGTGCAGGTTACTTAAACTAAAATCCAGTCAAAGTTTTACTAATTTTTACACTTTGTTATGCAATTAAATTCATAACCAATTCAAATAACCTGCACAATTTATCATTCACCGGCGCTTGTGCCCTACTACATTCCTTCTTCATACGCAAGGACAGGTCTTAGCCAGCGTTCAACTTCTTCAATACTCATGCCTTTTCGTTTGTGATAATCTAACACTTGATCTTTAGCAATTTTACCGGTCGTAAAATATTTTGAAGCAGGATGTGAAAAATATAATCCGCTTACCGAAGCCGCAGGATACATTGCTAAGTTTTCGGTCAAAATAATGCCCGCATTTTCGGAAACCTTCAATAAATTAAAAAGAAGAGTTTTTTCGGTGTGATCGGGACAAGCCGGATAACCCGGAGCAGGTCTGATACCTTGATAAGTCTCCTTAATTAAGTCTTCGTTAGAAAGAATTTCGTCGGCAGCATAACCCCAAAACTCTTTTCTCACAAGTTGGTGCAAATGTTCTGCAAAAGCCTCTGCAAGTCTATCGGCAAGGGCTTTGGTCATAATGCTGTTGTAATCGTCGTTCTCTTTTTCAAATTTAGCAACCAAGTCTTCGATACCAATACCGGTGGTAACTGCAAAACAGCCGGCGTAATCCTTTTTGCCCGACTCTTTGGGCGCCACATAATCCGCTAACGCAATGTTAGGAAGGTCGCCCGATTTGGGAGTTTGTTGCCTGAGAGTGTGGAATTCGGTTAAAAGACCGTTTCTATCTTCGGAAGAATAAATTTCGATATCATCATGATTAACCGAGTTAGCAGGGAAAATTCCGAAGACACCGTTTGCTTTAAGTAGTTTATTTTCGATAATATAGTCAAGCAAATTATTTGCATCGTCGAAGAGTTTTTTCGCTTCTTCACCTTTAATTGGGTCATCGAAGATTGCAGGGTATTTACCGTTGAGTTCCCAAGTAATAAAGAACGGAGTCCAGTCGATATATTTTCTGAGAGTTTCAAGCGGATAGTTTTCTAAAACTTTTAATCCGGTAAAGTTAGGGACGGGCGGTGTGTACTCTTTCCAGTCTATTTTTACCGCATTTCTCCTCGCTTCTGCCAAAGTTAACAGTTCTTTAGCTTCTCTTTTTTTGTAGTGAGTTTCACGAATACCGTTATACTCTACCGCAATTTCGTTTATAAAGGCGTCTTTTAATTCGGGATTAATCAATTTAGAAACAACGGGCACACTTCTTGAAGCATCGAGAACATGAATTACGGGCTGCGAATAATTCGGAGCAATTTTTACTGCAGTATGAATGCGCGAAGTAGTTGCCCCGCCTATTAATAGCGGAATTTTCAGACCGCGTTTTTCCATCTCTTTTGCAACAAAAGCCATTTCATCAAGCGAAGGCGTAATTAAACCGCTTAAGCCTACAACATCAACATTATGTTTTACTGCTTCGTCAAGAATTTTAGCTGCGGGAACCATCACACCTAAGTCGATAACCCTGTAATTGTTACAGCCGAGCACAACACCCACAATATTTTTTCCGATATCATGCACATCGCCCTTCACAGTTGCCATAAGTACTGTTCCGGCATCTGACCTTTCGGTAGTATTTTCTTTTTCTGCTTCAATGTAAGGAATCAAATAAGCCACTGATTTTTTCATCACTCTGGCGCTTTTAACCACTTGAGGGAGGAACATTTTACCTGCCCCGAAAAGATCACCTACAACATTCATTCCGTCCATCAAAGGACCTTCTATAACGGAAAGGGGTCTGCCAAATTTTACGCGGGCTTCTTCGGTATCTTGGTCGATATAATCAACAATGCCTTTCATAAGCGCGTGTTTTAATCGTTCTTCGACCGGTGAATTGCGCCATTCGTCTTGTACAACTTCAGCTTTATCTTTTGTTTTAATATTTTCGGCGAAGTTAATTAATCTTTCGGTAGCGTCTTTTCTTCTATTTAAAAGAACATCTTCAACAAGTTCGAGCAAATCTTTCGGAATTTCTTCGTAAACTGCTAATTGACCTGCGTTCACAATACCCATATCTAAGCCGGCTTTGATTGCGTGATATAAGAAAGCCGAGTGCATAGCTTCACGAACGGTGTCGTTACCTCTGAAAGAAAATGATATGTTGCTAATACCGCCGCTCACTTTGGCATACGGGAGATTTTCTTTGATCCATTTTGCGGCTTCCATAAAATCAACGGCGTAATTATTATGCTCTTCCATACCTGTGGCAACCGTTAAAATATTCGGGTCGAAAATGATATCGTAAGGAGGAAAGCCAACTTCTTCGGTCAGGAGTTTGTAAGCTCTTGAGCAAATTTCGATCCTTCTTTCAAGATTATCAGCCTGCCCGTTTTCATCGAAAGCCATTACGATTACGGCTGCGCCATATTGTCTAACTTTTCTTGCATGATCAAGGAAAACTTGCTCACCTTCTTTAAGCGAAATTGAATTAACAACGCATTTGCCTTGCAAACATTTTAAACCCTCTTCGATAACGCTCCATTTAGAAGAATCGATCATTACCGGTAATTTACAGATTTCGGGTTCGGCTGCAATTAAATTGAGGAATTTTTTCATTGCTTCTTCAGAATCAAGCATTCCCTCATCCATATTAACATCGAGAATTTGGGCACCGCCTTCAACCTGATTTCTTGCTACAGAGAGAGCTTCGTCATAATTACCTGCGAGAATAAGTTTAGCGAATTTTCTGGAACCCGTTACATTTGTTCTTTCGCCCACATTAATAAAATTTGTGAGAGGATGCACCACTAAAGGCTCAAGACCGCTCAATCTCAGATACGGCTCTATTACCGGAAGTTGACGCGGAGGGAAGTTTTTCACCTTTTCGGCAATAGCTTTAATGTGAACGGGAGTAGTTCCGCAGCACCCGCCTACAATATTAAAGAGGTTTTCTTTTGCGAAATCTTCGAGAATATCAGACATCGTTTCGGCTGTTTCATCATAACCGCCAAAAGCGTTCGGTAATCCCGCATTCGGGTAAACTGAAACAAAAACCGGACACTTAGCAGCTATTTCTTGCAAAAACGGTCTCATTTGAACAGCACCGAGTGCACAATTTAAACCAATACTGACAAGTTCGGGAGTATGCATAAGTGAAATGATAAAACTTTCTGTTGTTTGCCCGGAGAGGGTTCTTCCGCTCATATCAACAATTGTGCCTGAAATCATTACGGGTACACTAATTTTTTTATCGCGGAAATAATTTTGAACTGCAAAAACGGCTGCTTTTGCGTTAAGAGTGTCAAAAACGGTTTCAATTAAAATAATATCTGAGCCGCCTTCAATTAAACCCGCAACCTGTTCGTAATATGCCTTTGAAACTTCGTCAAAAGTTACGGCTCTGTAACCGGGGTCGTTTACATCGGGTGAAAGGGAGAGTGTGCGGTTAGTGGGTCCTATAGCACCGGCAACAAATCGCGGTTTTGAAGGGTCTTTTTGAGTAAATTCAACAGTTGCCTCTTTTGCAAGCCTTGCCGAGTGGAAGTTAATGTTGTAAACTTGACTCTCCATTCCGTAATCGGCTTGAGCAATAGTAGTACCGCTAAATGTATTAGTTTCAATAATATCGGCACCTGCTTCAAGATATTCGCGATGAATATTTTTTATAATATCAGGGCGTGTTAAACTGAGAAGATCGTTGTTCCCTTTTAAATCTGAAGGGTGATCTGTAAAAAGATTGCCACGGAAATCTTCTTCAGTCAATTTATGCCGCTGAATCATTGTTCCCATAGCGCCGTCAATAACTAAAATGCGTTTCTTTAAAATATCAAACAACAGTTCTTTTGTAACTTTCATAAAAATTCCGGTTTATATGTATAAAAAAATAAATTAGGAGAAGGAAACGGTAGTTAGGGACGCATTCGGAAATTGCCCTGTGGAGTGGCATGTAATATCCGTAATTCTGTTTTGTGCAAACTAAAGTGAGAAAGCGAAGTCAATTAACTTTACCTTTTTAGTAATTAATTTAAATTGTATTTCAAAAATACAAAGTTTTATTATCAAAATAAATTTTAAGGTAAAAATATAATGGTAGTTGTAACAGGTGCAGCAGGTTTTATTGGTAGTGCTATTGTTTGGGAATTAAACAGGCAAGGCATGGAAGATATCGTAATTGTGGATAGTTTGGGTACCGACGAAAAATGGAAGAACTTGGTAAATCTTAAATATCGCGATTTTATCGATAAACATGAATTTTTACACATGATTGAAACAGAATCTGTACCGTTCGAATGTGGAACTATTGTACACATGGGTGCTAATTCTTCTACAACCGAAAAAGATTGTGACCATCTTATCGAAAATAATTTCAGATACACAAAAGTTTTGGCTCATTTTGCGCTCTCAAAAGGGGCAAGGTTTGTTTATGCGTCTTCCGCAGCTACTTACGGAGACGGCTCTTTAGGATTTGAAGATAAAAACGACAATTGCACAAGAATTAAACCGCTTAATATGTACGGTTATTCCAAAAATATGTTTGATGTTTGGGCTCTCAAACGGGGTTACCTCAATTATATTGCCGGAGTGAAGTTTTTTAATGTTTACGGTCCTAACGAACATCACAAAGGGGACATGAGAAGCGTGGTTGTGAAAGCGTTTGAACAAATTAAAGAAACCGGTAAAGTTAGGCTGTTCAAATCTCTTAATCCTGAATATACTGACGGGGGACAAAAAAGAGATTTCGTTTATGTAAAAGACGCCGTAAATATGACGCTTTTCCTTATGAACAACTTGAACGCAAACGGGCTTTATAATGCGGGGTCGGGCAGAGCCAATACATGGAATGACCTTGCGTATGCAATTTTTGAAGCAATGGGTCTCCCCGCAAATATTGAGTATATCGATATGCCGGAGCATTTAGCCGGCAAGTATCAATATTTTACGGAAGCAGATATAAGTAAACTCCGTTCAGCCGGTTTCAAAACACCTCTTCACACGCTAAATGAAGGGGTTGCCGATTATGTCCAAAATTATTTAATTCCGGGTAAATTTCTCGGAGAAGAGTGATAGTTGAATTAGAATACAGAGTTCATATAATGAGTACCATGATAAAGGGAAAGGCAGTTTTATGAATTTACAGACTATAAAAATAACGAAAGCTAATTATTGATTACATATTAAAACCACGGTTAATCCCTAAGTTAGTCGCAATTAAAAAAAGAGGCTGCCTGAAAAGACAGCCTCACAAACTTAATTAAAGAAGATTACCATTCTTCATCATCATCTTCGTCGTCTTCGTCTAAATCATCATCTTCGAAGACATCATTGTCAAAATCGTCATCTTCTTCTTCAAAATCGTCATCCTCAAAATCATCGTCATCCTCATCATCATCGTCAAGATCATCAAAGTCATCATCTTCATCGTCAAAGTCATCAAATTCATCATCATCATCAAAATCATCAAATTCATCATCATCTTCTTCGTCGTCTTCTAAATCATCATCTCCGGGGATATTAGAAGGAGAAAGCGAAAGAAATTCATCATCTAAAAGGCTTACGAAGTATTTTTCATTATCATTAAGCTCATCGAAAACGCCGTTGAGCAACTCGGTTCTTCCTTCTGAAGAAGGCATATTATATTCTCCTATATACTTGAGTTTAGCGAAAAATTCAAAAATCTGATTTCAAATTAAATTAATTTTCTAATACAATAATAAC
>JACSRR010000049.1 GCA_014879635.1 Ignavibacteriaceae bacterium
TCCGTCGTCGGCAGCGTCAGATGTGTATAAGAGACAGAGCATATATAATGCAAAAGCGTTTAAAAGCATAAGTGTGTAGCTATCGGGCTGATTATTTAACATTCTAATACATGCTCCCCTCAGGTGTTTTAGATTATCAATCTGACCTGATTTTGGGTCCTTTTCAACTATTTCAATAAAATTAAAAACAAAATTTAAATCATCATTTTTACCGTTATCTGTTAAATCGGGGAGCGATGCGTTTACTATTTCATTTAAATCATTAGTATAATGGTAACCGTTTCTTGCATATTTTGAGTTAAAGTATAAGTCTATATACTCTCTGAGTTCAAGACTTCCCCTTTCTAAGCCAAATCTACAAGCCGTTCTCATATCGTGAATTGCTAATTCCCTTTTTTTCTGAATCTCTTCATATACAAATGAGACTAAAAATTTAAGACATTTTCTAATTGTTGACTTTTCTTGAATTTCATCTAATTTTTTAATCTTTTGAGCCGTTGATTTTTCCGAATAATATTTAGACAAATATAGCTGTAAATTTTTTATGTATTCTAGTTCAGCTTTCTTCTTACCGAATAGCGTAAAAATACCGGAAGAAAAATTAACGGTGTAATCATCGATTATACCAAGTGTAGAGAGTCTGTACAGGGCTCGTTCGGTATCTTCTTTGCTCCTAATTCCGTTAAAATAATTGCGAAATTCATTATTTGCTGTGCCGGTAGGATTTCTTTTTAATGAATCTCTTTGGTTACAGACCTCTTCAAAATTCAATGTTTTACGCGTAAATTTTTTATATTTATCGCAAATGCTTTCAATAAATTCATCCGAATTCCTGCAGAATAATTTAAGTTCAGCCACTGTTTTATCTTCAAAATTTGAATGAATAACTTCTCTTAACCACCCAGAAATTTTCTTTATTCTATCTTTTTGATTATTAGTAAAACTGATAGTTAGGTTGAAAGTATCATCGTTATTAACATTATTTAGAATAACTTCTATACCATCAAGAGAAACCTCATTTTTTATCCAATTGTTAAGGTTTGAGCTTATATTTTGATTACTCAAATAATTGGAAATGATATTTTTGATTTTTTCCGATATTTCTAAATCAGCACTTTTTTCATTAAAAAATTCACGGTTAATCAAATCAAAATATCCAAGATCATTATCTACAGCCGTTTTAAAATAAATTCTCGATTTTCCGTTTTTTTCCCAAAGGTTTGTAGTAATCTCATCATTAATTTCTGATTGAATTAGGTTTTGAATTTCGATTGTTTTACCGGGAAAATATATTTTAGTTAATAACTCATCTAAAACCTGAAATTCCTTTTCAACGCCTTTGAATGAATTTTTATGAAAAAACATATTTACTTCAAAATCATTTTCAAATTCACCCTCAAAATTTTTTACTTTATAAGAAGCATCATTAAAGAGAATGTAAGATAGTGCAACTTTTCCGTCACGCCCTGTTCTACCTGATTCCTGAACAAAACTCTCAATAGAGCCGGGATAATTTAAATGAATACTAAACCGAATGTTTGGTTTATCAATACCCATTCCAAAAGCTTTAGTAGCAACCATTAAATTTAATTCATTGTCAATAAATTTGATTTGGTTATTTAAAGATTCTTCTTGAATAATTCTTTGCAATAATTCATCATCACTATTAGAACCGATAAAGTAACCCGGCTTTATATTATCGAACGATTGAACTAACTCGTAGATTGCTTCTTCTTTTTGTGTGTCTTTAAACTTGCTAGTTACCCCAAATAATCCCTTTGTATGAGGACAAAAGATAAGAGCTGCATTATTTGATGCAAAAAAATTATTCCGGTTAAAATCTAGATTTCGAACATTTTTTTTAACTTTTTCAATTTCACTTTCTGAGCCTTTATCAGCTAATAATTCTTCATAATTTTGAATTAAGTATTCAAGTTCATGTGGTATTTCATCAAATATTTTTTTTATTTCTAACTTTTTTTGATATGCAATGTCTCTTCTTATTTCCCAATAATCATTTAGGTTATTTCTTGAATTATTAACTTTCTTAATTTTATAAACTAATTCCAATCTCTTTGAATATTCGGCTCTAATAATAGATTCTTCCGTAATTCTTTTGGATTCATCATTTCCCGATAGCTCCCTTTGAACATCTGCTAAAACATCGTAAGAAGCCGTTGCTGTTAACCCAAATAACGGAATACTATCTAGATTTTTGGTCTTACAGAACTTTATTGCATTCTCTCCTAATCGCAGATAAGCCGTTCTGAAATCATGCCCCCATTCAGAAACACAGTGTACTTCATCAATTACACAATAATTGAAATAAATTCTATTTGAATTCATTAGTGTTAAAGCATTTCTAAATTCTTCAATTTGAAGTCTTTCCGGTGAAATAAATGCGAAATTAACTTCCCCTTCTTGCAGTTTTTTTATTTCTTTAACTCTCTCGTCTGTAGAAAGAGAAGAATTTACAAATAAACAAGAATCAATTAAATTTCTATTTAAGCTTGTAACCTGATCAAACATAAGAGATTTAATAGGGTCAATAATTAAACAGACTCCGGGTTGCAAAATAGCAGAGAGTTGATAAGTGAGAGATTTTCCGCCTCCTGTCGGTAATAATCCAATTACTGTTTTGCATCGCAAAGAATGATTAAGGATAGGTAATTGCCCGGGTCTAAAATCTTTCTTTCTAAAGATTGATTGAAGTATGTATTTTAATCCGGATTCTGCTTCCGGGTCACTAATTTTATAACTACCTTCTTCAATTTCACAAAAAGGCTTATATTTTATTAGATCTGAGGTCTTGATTATTCTTTTGGTTTCAATAAAATGTGGTGTACGGATCGAGATTGTCTCTTTGGCATTAACATTTGAGTTAACTATTGGAAAAAATCTACTGAACATAGAAAAATCTATAATCAAGTCATAACAGATTTTGTCATCAAATTCTTTAATCGACTTTACGGATTCATCACTGAATTTGCTTCTAATAAATTCTTCAGTAGCAAAAACAGTTAGTTCAATTTCGGGCATTTCTAATTTTTCATAAGATAATTTATTCATCTCATTGATTAAATATATTAAATCATCAAAAGCCAATTTTGCACATGGAATATCCCTCTCTAGCACTGCAATTTTTATTTTTTCTTGTTTAACTGATATTATTCCATGGGCTAAGGCCTCAATTACGGTTCTTTGAATTCTTGCCACACCAAGAGGAATTAAAATTAATTGCAATAATTCAAAGTGTTCATTATCTTCCCATAAAGGTGAGTTATAATTTTTTATGCAATTATTT
>JACSRR010000459.1 GCA_014879635.1 Ignavibacteriaceae bacterium
TTTTCTTTTGAAATAAATTAGAAAAGAAACACCGCAGATTATCATTATTCCTAAAACCAAGGGATAAGCCCACCAAAATTCCAACTCGGGCATATATTTGAAGTTCATACCGTAAACACCGGCAAGAAAACTCAAAGGCATAAAAATTGTAGAAATAATAGTGAGTAGTTTCATAATATCATTTAGCCTGTTGCTTATTGCGTTCATATTTAAGTCAATTAACGCCAGGCAAGTTTCTCTTAATCCTTCTAGAATTTCGCTAATTTGGTTTATATGGTCATTAATATCATTAAGAAAAAATTGAATTTCTTCTGAAACATATTTAGTTTCCTTTTTAAACAGTTTCGAAAACATTTCTCTCAAAGGCCAAACAGCTGCACGAAGTGTTCTTAAATCTCTCTGAATTGATTGTAATTCATAAATTTTCTTTTGATTATCGCCGGTAAGAATTTCGTCTTCAATATTCTCGATAACCTCGTTAATTTTCTCGGAAACAACAAAATACTCATCAACAATAAGGTCTAAAATCATATAAAAAAGATACTCTACGGGATTTCCGCTAAAAGTTAATGCTTCAGGCAACCGGAGATGAACATGAGAGTAAAAGTCTTCCTCAAAATCTTGAAAAGTAAGCAGGAAATTGCGGTGTAAAAAGAAACTAATTTGATAAGATTCAACCTTCCTTTCAGAATTAAAAGTCAGGCGATTAACTTCAGCAAACAGACCATTTCCGGTATCCTCAATCTTAGGTCTTTGATAAATATTAAGAATATCTTCTAAATTGAGTTTATTAACACCGAAAGATTCACCAATTTGAGAGAGCATTTCAACATTACTTAAGCCGGTTAGATTCACCCAAATCAAGTCATACTTATCTATTTCAGACCCGAAAGTTTTTAGTTCGCTAATAGAAACTTCAGTTCTACGGAACCCCGCAGTCTTGGTGCCGGTAGTAATAGAAACAGAACCTTTAACTGAAGAATTATCGCCAATATAATTTAATGAACCGGGAGCTTTCCCAACTAATTGAGAAATTTTGCGGCTTCGTTGTTTTCTGTTTTTTTTGTCTGCCAAATAAATCACCTGATAATTGATTAAAATTTTAAATGAACGAGAACAATATTATAAAAAAAATTGGCACGAAAGTTGCTATATAGTAAACACAATCAAAAAAAGAGAAGAAAAGAAGAAGTTTTTTTTCATTTTCTCATTAATGGTAAAGTTCTCTCAATATCAAAGCAGGAGAAACATGGATATTCAAGGAAAAACTGTTTTAATACTCGGCGGCTGGGGTTTAGTCGGAAAAGCAATAACCCGCAAATTGTTGCCAGAGAAACCTAAAAGCATAATTATTACATCACTTCACAAACATGAAGCGATAGAAGAAGTTCAAAGATTGCAAAAAGATAACCCTCAATTACCAGCCGGGTTTTTTATCCCTTGGTGGGGTAATATTTTAGTTAGAGACGAATTCAAAGATATGAACCGTCAAGAAATTTTAAACGACCCGGTTAGAAGAAGAGAGTTAATTTCTGATATTATGGATGACCTTGATGATAAAATCTTAAAAGAATCGGCAATTTATAAACTTTTTACAGAATACAAGCCCGAAATTGTTGTCGATTGTATTAATACTGCTACGGGAATTGCTTATCAGGATGTTTTTTCGACCTACAAACATTTAAGAAAAGTTTTAGATTCAAATGCATCTAAAGAAGAAATTATTAACGAAACCGAGAAAATGTTAGCAATTCTTTATATACCGCAATTGATTAGACATATTCAGATTTTATACAATACAATGCACGAAGTAAAAACTAAGATCTTTGTAAAAATAGGTACCAGCGGCACCGGCGGAATGGGACTAAACATTCCATATACTCACAGTGAGGAGAAACCATCGAGGGTACTTTTAAGTAAATCGGCTGTTGCAGGTGCTCACACCCTTTTATTATTTTTGATGGCACGCACACCTGATATGGCAATCACAAAAGAAATTAAGCCAACTGCTGCCATAGCTTGGAAAAAGATTGCATTCGGTTCAGTTAAAAAAGCCGGCAAAGAGATTGAATTGGTTGATGTTTCGTTTGACGATTCAATAAAACTTGAAGGAAAATTGTCAAAAACACTTCCTGTTCCTAAAAAGACTATGGGAACATTAAAATCTGTTTATATCGATACCGGTGAAAACGGAATCTTTTCAAGAGGCGAATTTGAAGCAATTTCTGCTCAGAAACAGATGGAATTTGTTACTCCCGAAGAAATTGCAGGCGATTGCGTTTTCGAAATTAGAGGCGGAAATACCGGGCACGATATTATTAACGCCTTAGATAATGCTTCTACTCATCCAACTTACAGAGCCGGTTACATGCAACATTTTGCAGTTGATAAAATGGCAAAATTAGAGGTTGAAAACAATATCTATAGTGTAGCTTTTGAAATGTTAGGTCCACCAAGACTTTCTAAATTACTTTTCGAAATTCATTTCTTACGGTTAGTTGCCGGTACTATGAAAGGAATTGTTTCAAAATCAGCAACAACATTGAGTGAACTTTGTACAAAATTGGTAAAAGAAAACGATGCTTTAAGAAATGAAGCTCTTTCTATTTCTATTCCTATTCTGCTTTCAGACGGAAAATCTCTACTAAGAGGTAACACAATAAAAATACCGGTTTTTGGTCCAGAAGCCGAGTTAGAGATATCTGATGAAAATATAGACAATTGGGCAACTGCAGGTTGGATTGATTTACGCGAAAAAAATATGCAACTCTGGTTAGACAGGTTGAATGAATTAATGGAAGAAGCAAGCGCTATTTCCGATGAAGATACAAGCTCGCTTCATGTTAGGACTAAACAATATTGGAATTATTTTGAACGCGTTGATGTAGGCAGGGTTGTTAGTTGGATTTTTATCCACGAAGAGAAAGGATTAAGAATGAAGGATTAACGCTTATTCTTAATCTCAAACGGAAATATTGGCTGAAGTCAACTTTATAAATTGAAACACCGGTGGAATTAATCAGACACCGGTGTTTTTTTTAGATAATATTTCTGATGTCAGAAAAGCCAAATCTAAAAGTTACTGACAGCTTAGGGAAGGGACTAAGAACATTTTTTAACCCCGAACATCGAACTTCGAACCCCGGCACCCCGAACTTATTGCGCAATTTGAAAATATAGAGATTATAACTATATTACCTCTATTAAATCACCGGAAATAAATATCATGACTAAGAAGAAAATTCCTTACGGCATATCTAATTTTGAGACAATAAAAGACAATAACTATTATTTTGTAGAT
>JACSRR010000147.1 GCA_014879635.1 Ignavibacteriaceae bacterium
TCTCGTGGGCTCGGAGATGTGTATAAGAGACAGTCCTTAAACAATTTAATTTTACTATCAACAGGGAAGCAGGTGTTATCATCTTTTCGGATGAACCTTCCGGAATAGACGGTGAAAAAATTAATTTTGAGTTGTTTCACGGTTCTTACATACTTGCAAACATTGATATTCATGGCAGACCCGTGAAATGTATTGTTGATACAAGTGTGAAATATAGTATGACTCATGCCGGTTTTGTCGAAGGATTTTTACCTGTATTTGAGGGCGCTAAAGAGTTTGGTTTAATGCCCGGTTGGTATTATACTGACTACTATGATTTGCCTGTTAATTTTGGAGAAACCACACTTGTTCTTAGATTCGGGCTATTCCCTGATTCAATGGCGGGCATGATGAACGGATTGATGGCTATGGGTATAGAAGTTATTTTTGGCAATGACATAACTTCACACTTTAATCTCCATTTTAATTTGAAGTCCGGTTATATTTCGTTTAGTTAAATTTTGAATCTCTGAATTAGCTGTGGTTTTAGTAATTATAATAAAAATACACCATCTAATTTTCTACTGAAAAATTGCTGTTTGTAGATTGAGAAGAATTAATACACACTAATTTTTCTTTCGTAAAATCTTCAAATATTTCCTTTTTGTTCAATTATATACCTCAAAACTCTTTCTTTTTATATTCAGTTTTTATATTATAGTACATAAAATATTTTTTATCTGAATCAGGAAAAGTTTAATGCAAATACTAACACTCTTACTTTTGTTTTTATTCTCAACTCTAAATTTTACACAAGAAATTAAAACCTTAACGCCGGAACTCCTATGGAGTGTTAAACGGATTGGTGGTCTTGAAGTTAACAAGTATGGAACCGAAGCAGTTTATACTCTTTCTACTTTCGACTTAAAAAAGAATGAAGGGGAAACAGATTTTTATTTACTTGACCTTGAAAAAGGGGAGAGTTTTAGATTCTCAACTACAAAAGGGAGTGAAGGTTCACCGAAATTTAGCCCCGATGGCTCTAAAATAGCTTTTATTGCCCGTAGAGGTGATGATGAACGAGCTCAAATCTATACCATAAACCGTAATGGCGGTGAGGCTGTAAGAGTAACTGAAATGCCCGCCGGTGTAACTTCATTCAAATGGATGAACAGCGGAGAAGGAATTGTTTTCACTTCGAGCGTTCTACCCGGAACGGAATCTAATTTAGACTCCCTCAAGTCTGCTCTCAAAGCTATGAAAGATAGCAAAATGAGCGCAAAAGTAACAGAAGACAGGTTTTACCGTTATTGGGATAAATGGTTAACTGACGGAATGATTTCTCATTTATTCAAATTAGACTTGAAAGATAATACAGTTACACCCTTAACTCCCGGATTAACTTCTTTGCTTTCTGTTACTGCTTCAGGAGGGGATTTTGATATTTCTCAGGATGACCAAACTATCGCAGTTTCTATTAACATTGTAGAACCCCCTTATTTTCAGGAATTGAACTTCGATTTGTTCTTGTTAAAAACCGACGGTTCAGGTGAAATGAGAAATATAACTCAGGGTAATAGAGGAAATGACGGAAGTCCGCTATTTTCTTCAAACGGTAAAGAGTTGTTTTATTTGAGAACTACCGATCCTTCAAAAATTGCCGAAAATAATAAAGTGGTTATTTATGATCTCGCCACCGGAAATGCAACATCAATCAGCGATAAACATGATGTTTCTTGCGGTACATTAACTGAATCCCCCGACGGTTCAGGTTTCCTTTTTACTTCTGATTACAAGGGCAGGGTTGCGGTCTTTCATCTTGCTAAAGACGGCAGTAAGTTGGATGTAATTTATAATGACGGTACAAATTCTTCTTTGAACATAGCTTCTAAAGGTCTCGTTTTTCTAAATCAAAAATCAACTAATCCGCAAAGAATTGTAATGCTCTCCGAAATTGATCAACCAATCAAAGTTTTAGCAGATCCAAATGGGGATCTGTTAAAAGATATAACATTCGGAAAGTATGAAGAACACTATTTTAAAGGAGCGGATAACAATCAGGTACAAGTTATCACTATATTGCCTCCGGGATTTGATGCATCAAAGAAGTATGGAATGATTCATCTGATTCACGGTGGACCTCATGGTGCATTTTCGGATGACTTCCATTTCAGGTGGAATTCTCAAATGTTTGCGGCAATGGGCTATGTTGTTGCAATGGTTAATTTTCATGGTTCTACAGGATTCGGAGAAAAATTTGCACAATCAATATTAGGCGCCCACGGTGACAAGCCTTTTACCGATATTATGAAAGCTACAGATCATCTGTTAGATGAATATGATTTTATCGATAAAAACAGATTAGCAGCTGCAGGGGGCAGTTACGGTGGTTATCTTGTTAACTGGATTGCGGGAAACACAAAACGCTTTAAATGTTTAATCTCTCACGCCGGTGTTTACAATTTATACGGGCAATTTGCGTCAGATATGACTCATTTTAGAGAAATTGCTTACGCCGGTAGTCCGTGGGGTGAAAAGAAAAATTTAGATAAATATTCACCTCACATGTATGCAGAGAACTTTGTAACTCCTATGTTAGTAATTCACGGAGAGCTCGACTACAGGGTTGTAGTTACTCAAGGCTTGGAGTTATACGGTGTACTCAAAGGTAAAGGAGTTCCTGCAAGATTGCTCTATTATCCCGATGAAAACCACTGGATAATGAAGCCTCAGAACTCGGTTAACTGGTATAAAGAAGTAAATAGTTGGTTAGACAGGTGGTTAAAATAGAGTTTGGGTTTGAAATTGATTTGAAATCTAATTAATTCTGATTTCACGAATGACCAATAAAGGAACAATATGGCAAATTACATCGGAAAATTTCGTGTAAAGGGTCCGGAAAAAGTAACTCCGGCAGATTTTCCTACAGCTTTCACGGGTGATTTCACTAATAAAAGTGAAGCTGCAGAGTCATTAGAAGCAAATGTAAAGCGAATGAGTGATTTACAAGATATGATGTACGCTCATGATAAATGGGCTGTACTCTTAATTTTTCAAGCTATGGATGCTGCCGGTAAGGATGGTGCTATTAAACATGTTATGAGTGGTTTAAATCCACAAGGTACTCAAGTTTTTAGTTTCAAGCAGCCTTCAGCCGAAGAATTAGACCATGATTACATGTGGAGGTACAATAAGTCGCTACCCGAAAGAGGTAGAATCGGTATTTTCAACCGGTCATATTATGAAGAATTACTTGTAGTTAAAGTTCACAATCTCATTAAATATCAGAAATTACCCGATCAGGTTGTGAATAAAAACATCTGGAAAAGCCGTTACCGTCAAATCAAAGATTATGAAAGATATCTCTTCGAAAACGGTGTTCTAGTACTGAAGTTTTTCCTCAATGTATCAAAAGACGAGCAGAAAAGAAGATTCTTGCAAAGGTTGGAAGACCCGGCTAAAAATTGGAAATTTTCTGAAGCTGATGTCAGAGAGAGAAGATATTGGGACGATTATCAAAAAGCTTATGGTGAAGCTATCTGCAATACCGCAACCGAAATTGCTCCCTGGTATGTTATACCTGCAGATAAAAAATGGTATGCCCGTTTTTTAATTTCTCAAATTATTGTAGATAATTTAGAAAAGCTCGGTGTTCATTATCCCAAATTAGATGACGAACAACTCAGCAAGTTAGCAATTTACGCTGAAATGCTGAATAACGAAAAATAGATTTTAGTTGGTTTAATGAGCCGGGTAATTTATATCCGGCTCTAATTATTTAAGCATTGACTAAATACTTGATAAAGTTTCTTTACAAACTTTGACGATATTTTCAGGTGTAAACCCGAATTTTTTAAATAACTCGCCTGCCGGAGCTGATGCACCAAAGCGGTCAAGACAAACAGTTCTACCTTTTGAACCAATATATTTGTACCACGATAAACTTACTCCGGCTTCTACTGCTACTCTGCATTGTATCTCAGAAGGAATGATCGATTCTTTGTAGTCTGCTGTTTGCGAATCAAAAATTTCTTGTGATGGCATACTTATTACTCTTGTATTAATCCCCTCATTTTCAAGTATATTAGCCGCTTCGAGTGTTATTCCTGCCTCAGAACCGGAAGCAATAAGTATTATATCCGGTTTAATTGCAGAATCTTTAAGAATATAAGCACCTTTATCAACCGGGGGTAATTTATCTTCGCTTTGATGAGGAAGGTGAATAACTGCTTGGCGGGTAAGACTTAACGCTACGGGACCTTTAGCATTGTTAATTGCGTACTTGAATGCTGCAGCTGTTTCTAAAGGGTCTGCGGGTCTTATTACGGTTATTCCGGGAATAGTTCGCAGTGAGGATAGCTGTTCAACGGGTTGGTGTGTAGGACCATCTTCGCCCAATCCAATGCTATCATGAGTAAATACATAAATTATTTTTAATTTTTCTAATGCAGCCAATCTTACGGCAGGACGCATATAATCTGAAAAAATCAAAAAGGTTGCACCATACGGTATAATTCCGCCGTATAGAGCCATTCCGTTAAGAATTGAACCCATCGAATGCTCTCTAATTCCGAATCGAATATTTCTGCCGGAGTAGTTTGTTGCAGAAAAATCTTCGCCGCCTTTCAGGAAAGTATTATTTGACTCAGCCAGATCGGCAGATCCTCCGAACAAAGAGGGGAGCGTCTTGTAAATTGCATTAAGTATAAAACCGGAAACTTGACGGGTAGCAAAATTTTTAGATTTGTCACTCACTGCTTTAATTAAGATGTCATCATCTAAATTAAACTTGCCGGTCAACATTTCAGATAGCAAATTATATTCAACGGGATATTCTGATTTGTACTTTTCGAATGAATTATTCCACTCTGAATAAACAGATTTAAATTTTTTATGGAACGAACTAAAATGCTCTTTAACTTCAACCGGAACGGTAAAACTACCGGGGTAATTCCAACCTAACGCTTCTTTAGTAAGCTTAATTTCGTTTTCGCCTAACGGTGAACCATGTGAAGTTTCTGACCCGCTTTTATTGGGACTTCCGAAACCGATAACTGTTTTAGTAATGATCAGTGAAGGTTTTCCGGTTTCGGCTTTAGCTTTTTCGACCGCCAATTTAATTTGCGAAATATCATTAACATTATCAATTCTCAAAACTTGCCAGTTTTGTGCTAAAAATCTTTTTTCAACATCTTCGCTGAAGGAGAGAGAAGTTTTTCCGTCAATCGAAATACCGTTATCATCATAGAAGTAAATTAATTTATTGAGTTTTAAGTGACCCGCTAAGGAAGCAGCTTCGTAAGAAACGCCTTCCATAAGGTCACCGTCACTGCAAATGCAATAAATAAAGTGGTCAAAAATATTAAAACCGGGTTTATTGAACAGGGAAGCTAAATAAGCTTGAGCTATCGCCATTCCCACGCCGTTAGCGAATCCTTGTCCGAGTGGTCCGGTAGTAGTTTCAACGCCGGGTGTTTTAAAATGTTCTGGGTGACCGGGTGTGATGCTGTCCGATTGTCTAAATTGCTTAATATCATCTAAAGAAACAGGATAACCGGATAAATGTAGAACTGAATATAGGAGCATACTACCATGTCCGGCAGATAGAATAAAACGGTCTCTATTAATCCACTTATGATCAGAAGGGTAATGATTCATAATAGAGGTAAAAAGGGAATAAGCAATAGGCGCACAACCGAGAGGCATACCTGGGTGACCGCTTTTAGCTTTTTCGACCGCGTCAATGGATAAAGTTCGTATAGTGTTTATAGCAAGAGTTTCAATGTTCAAAAATGCTCCGGGAGAAAATTTTAAGAAATAAAAAATCGCAAAGCAAAATATAAATAAGGGAAAGGATAAAATGAGAGAAAGAAGGAGAAATTATCTTGACATGACAATTTAAATTTCATATCTTGACTAAATTGAGAACAAGTTTTAATTTTTTAAATAACTGATAAATAAGAAAAAATGGAAATAAGAACAGAGCTTTATCTCGGTAATTGTCTTGATGTTCTCAGAGAAATACCCCCCCCTCTATCAAATATCTTTTTTTAGCTTTTCTATTTCATCCCTTAAAAATGCAGCCCGTTCAAATTCCATCTCTTTGGCGGCTCTTTTCATTTCGTTAAATAGCTGGTCAATTAAGTCTTTTTTCTCGTCTTTACTCATATATTTTACAGCAGGTTCAGCAACTTTGGAGACTTGATACCCTCCCGAATGTTTTTCCTCTTTCTTCCGGATATCTGCAATAGATGTAGAACTCAATATCTCATCTACTGATTTATAAAGCGTCTTAGGGATAATGCCGTGCTTTTGATTGTAATCAGTTTGAATTTTTCTTCTACGGGTAGTTTCATCAATCACATATTTCATTGAGTTTGTAATTTTATCCGCATACATTATTACTTTTCCGTTCGCATTTCTGGCGCATCTACCAACGGTTTGCATCAAAGACCTTTCACTGCGTAAGAATCCTTCTTTATCTGCGTCGATAATTGCGACTAAAGAAACTTCCGGAAGATCAAGCCCCTCTCTTAACAGGTTTACACCCACTAACACATCAAATTCACCTAACCGTAAATCCCTTAATATTTCTACTCTTTCGAGGGCATCAATATCCGAATGAATATATCTAACTGAGACACCAACTTTATCTAAGTATTCAGCCAAATTTTCAGCCATTTTTTTTGTTAATGTAGTTACCAGGGTTCTTTCCATTTTTTCGACGCGTAACCGAATTTCCGCAAGAAGGTCATCAATCTGATTTTTAATCGGTCTAATCTCAATTTCGGGGTCCAATAATCCGGTAGGTCTAATAATTTGTTCGATAAATTTACCGTCAGTTTTACCAAGTTCGAAATCCCCCGGAGTAGCACTAACAAAAACGACTTGCTGCATTTTTTCTTCAAATTCATCAAATTTCATTGGTCTGTTATCTAATGCCGAAGGTAACCTAAAGCCGTGTAAAACTAAGGTCTCTTTTCTCGCTCTATCTCCGTTATACATACCTCTAATTTGAGAAACTGTAACATGCGATTCATCAATTATCATCAAAAAATCATCGGGAAAGTAATCTAAAAGACAATAAGGTCGAGTTCCCGGGTCCCTTAAATCCATGTGTCGCGAATAATTTTCAATTCCGCCGCAGTAACCAATTTCTTTAATCATTTCGAGATCGAATCGTGTGCGTTGTTCAAGTCTTTGAGCTTCTAAATAGAGTTCATTTTCCCGGAAATATTTTAATCGTTCTTCTAATTCCGCTTCGATAGTTAAAATAGCCATTCTTTGTTTTTCGGGGTTTGTAACAAAATATTTGGCAGGGTAAATAGCGGCAGTTTCAACTTCGGAAATAATATCACCGGTAATTGAGTCAATGATTTGAATTTTATCTATTTCATCATCCCAAAACTCTATACGAATAGCCTCTTCAATTTCATAAGCCGGAATAACTTCTATAGAATCACCTCTCATTCTAAAAGTACCGCGAGAGAAATCCATATCATTCCGTGAGTAGTAGATATCTATTAGGTCACGCATTAATTTCTTTTTGCTTATTATATCGCCCTTATTAATAAAAATTGTTTGTTCTGCGTATTCATGAGGGGCACCTATACCGTAAATGCAGCTCACACTTGCTACAATAATAACATCGTTTCTTCCTTGAATTAACGAAGTTGTTGCTTTGAGTCGCAACCGGTCAATCTCTTCGTTTATTGCAAAATCTTTCTCGATAAAAGTGTCACTTGAAACAACATAAGCTTCGGGTTGATAGTAATCGTAGTAACTAATAAAAAATTCGACGGGATTTTCAGGAAAAAAGCTTTTCAATTCGGCGTATAACTGTGCAGCTAATGTTTTATTGTGAGAGATAACAAGAACGGGCTTCCCGGCATTTACGATGACATTTGACATTGTAAATGTTTTACCGCTACCGGTAACACCAAGAAGAGTTTGGAACTGTTCACCGTTATTTATTCCCGCCGTAAGCTGTTTTATTGCTTCGGGTTGATCTCCGGCGGGAGAATATTTTGATTTTAGTTTGTATTCGTACTTTTTATCGAATCTTTTCATATTTTTACCGCTTAAAAATCAAAAATAACAAGATAGATCCTTAAAAAATAATCAAGTTATGATAAATTATTTCACTACGCGGAGTTTGAAGTAAACTTCTTCGGGCGAAAAGAATCCTGCAAAAAACCTCTCATAAATAACCGGCTCAATGTTTACAAAAAAATCCATCCATTTTAACACGGCAAAATGCGATGTAATAAACCGTTTTTCCAAAATTTCGAATTGTGCTTTGCCTTCGTAGTTTGTACGGTGATTTAATTTCCATTTTTCGTAAAATTTTAGTTTTCTGTTTTCGATGTATTCATAATTATCGAAAGTTCTGATTGAGAAAGGAATTTTATGGTCAGGCTCACCAAAGTACTTTGTGTTCAAAAAGAAAGGGGCGTAAACAATGATTTTTCCGTCCGGTTTAGATATTCTATATAATTCTGTTACTGTTTTATGGAAGCTGTCAAGATGCTCAAGAATATGCGAACAGTAAATTTCATCGAAAGTGTTTTCTTCAAAAGGGTATGGGAATGCGTTAATATCGTGTATCATATTGCCGCCATAATCAACAATATCTAAATTGATATAGCCCTCTTTAATATCTTTCCCGCATCCTAAATTTAGTTTTTTTGACATTTATTTTTTCCTTATCCGTGAATAAGCGGTAAATTAGACAATCTTGAAACAATTCCTGCTTCAATATCCGCAAAATAACTTGTTCTTATCTTTACGGTTTCTTCATCAAAAAAGTTTTTAGCCAGTTTAATAAAAGTTACAAAATGTTCTGCTTCTGAATGGGCTAACTCGGTATAGAATTCTCGAAGTTGTTGGTCTTCAAGGTGTTCACCAAGCAATTTTAATCTTTCGCAAGAACGAGCCTCAATTAGAGCTGCCGTGATTAATCTATCTAACAAACGCTCAGGCTCGTTTTTTGAAATGTGCGAAATCAATTCACGAGCGTATTCGTCCCCTTTGTCACGAGTTAAAACCCTTCCTCTTGCCGAAATTATTTCCAAAACCCTTCTATAATGTTCAATTTCTTCGGTTATTAGTTCCGTCATAAAAAATTGAATTTCAACTTTACCGGGGTAGTGCGATAAAAGACTGAATCCCGTACCTGCAGCCTTTTTTTCGCAATGTGCGTGGTCAATTAGAATTAAATCGACATTTTCTTTCGCAACTTTAATCCATTCGGGATTTGTTTTGATTTTTAAACCTAACATATTTCTCTTTTTTTGAGCCTTAAAGTTAATAAATTTTAATGATGTTCTATTGTTAAAAATTTGGTAGGTTAGTTTGGGTTATATGTTTAAACCCATTTGATAAAGGCTTATTGGATTTTTTGGTGGCAAAAAAATAATTGAACTGCAGAGCAAACAGATGGCACAGAGAAAAAGCTCTTAATGCTTGCTCTTAATACTTGGTGCCTTTTCGAAAAATTAATCAGCACTATAATCTTGAATAAAGCACTGTAAACGGTGTAAAATTTTATGGTAAGGACTATTTAATTTCGCCTTGTCTGCGTAGTCTATTTTCTAAATTGTATTTACGAAGAAGTTCCATCACTTCATTTTCATCTTTTCTTATTAAAGGGAGGTCTTCTGCGTTTGCTAATTTTAAAGCCGAAACGGCAACAAAAGCAGCTGCAGCAGAAAGGTAGTTTTTACTCACTTTATCAAACGAATCTCCCAAATCGTGATATTCACGCGACATTGGTTCATCTAATGTAGCGTTTATTCCGAATGTGGGAATACCTGCCAACATAAATGGCATGTGGTCACTATTTGTCCATGGTGAATTAGTTACTCCGCTTCTCAACTCAAACCCGTTGAATAAAGAAACAATGTTTTTTGCGATTGGCATCATCTCAGAAAACCCCATTACATTAATACCGGTGGGGTAACCTGTCATATCCATGTTAATCATAATTCTAATATCTTCGTTTCTGTGGGCTTCAACATACTTTTTTGAACCCCAAAGACCGGTTTCTTCTCCGTTGAACCAGACCAACTCTATTGTGTGAAAATTACCGGGCGAAAATTGATTTATCAATCTTGCAATCTCAAATAGAATAGCTGTACCCAAGCCGTTATCAACAGCACCTTGCCCTATATCCCATCCGTCAAAATGTGCCCCGACAACAATTTTAGATTTAGATTTTCCCGGAAAAGTAACAACGATATTTTGCGAAATAATTTCCTCGCAATAAGAGTTCACCTCAATTTCTATTTCAACTTTAACACCGGCTTTAATTAACCTTTCGAGTCTTTTCCCCTCTTCAAAAGTAACTGTAAATGCAGGGATTTTAGTTTGAACACCTTGAAAATTACCGGTGCCCAAAAGAAGTTTACCCCCTTTTGCTTTATTAATAATTAATATTGCGATTGCACCTTTTTCAGCTGCCGAATCAATCATTTCGAATCTGAAAAGCTCTTCTTTACCCGGAGGCGCTTCTTGTGTAACTATTACAATTTTAGATTTTACATCCAAGTTTTCATATTCATAGCCGTAACCATGTCCGGCAAAGATAACTTCTGCTGTAGTTTTTTTGAGCTGCCCCGTGTATCCCAAAGCCGCACTTCTTAATATTTTTACTTCGGGAGTTACAAGTTTCACAATGTCATTTCCTCTAAACCAACCGGGCATATTAAAATTTTCGAGTTTTGATGAAATGCCCAACTCAGAAAGTGATTCCTGAAGAATTTTTATCCCTTTTTTATTTGATTCCGAACCGGGTAATCTTCCTCCGGCTTCATCAGTTAGTTTCTGTAGGAAGCTGTAAGAATGATTGTTTAGAAGTGCCGACCCTGCCACTTTTAAGTAAACATCTTCAGGTTGAGAAAACAAAGAAAATTGTAATAGCAGTGTAATTAAAAGCAGTTTCATTTAAAACTCTAAATAAATAAAGGGTAAAGATTCAGCCGAAAAAAACTGGAATGCAATATAAATAATTATAGCAATAGAAGCGGTTTTTATACTCCAATGTAAATCAGAGAAATAACTTTGTAAGACTGCATAAAACTTTTCGGGTAAATAAAATGCTATCATTGCAAAAATCATCATTATTGCAGGACCGGAATAAACTTCAAACCATGCTGCTGCCGGATGAAAACTGAACGAAGTAAAAATTCTTTCGAAAATTAAACCCGCAGTGTATAAATCGGGTGACCTAAACAGTGCGAAAGAAAAAACAACTATATTAAATGTGACAAAAATGGCAGCAAAATTAAAAATTCTTTCAGGAACAATTTTTTGAACCTTCTCCCAGAAATTCTTGAGAACGATATCCGAGCAAATGAAAAATCCATGTACAAGCCCCCAAATTATAAAAGTAAAATTTGCACCGTGCCACAAACCCGAAACAAGAAATGTTATCATTATACTAAGAAGAATACCGGATGTTTTTAGATTTCTTAATGAAAAACTTAACGGTGTAAAAACAAACTCGCGAAGCCAAGTGTAAATAGTGATGTGCCATCTTCGCCAAAAATCGGTGATAGAAGTTGCCATAAACGGCTTGTTAAAGTTTGGCTCAATCGTAAAACCCATCAAGAGTGAAAGCCCTAAAACAATATCGGTATATCCGCTAAAATCACAATAAAGCTGTATTGTTGCTCCATACACGGCAACCAAATTTTCAAAAGCCGTAAAAATATTTGGGCTTTCAAATATTCTTTCCACAAAATTAATCCCGATATAATCTGCTATCACATATTTTTTGATGATTCCTGTGAGAATTAAGAAGAACCCCGCATTTAAATTTTTTGAAGTAATTTGAAGTTCGGATTTAATTTGGGGAAGCAGGTTTTTAGCTAATGATATAGGACCGGCAATAATATTTGTAAAGAATGAAACATAAAGCAGATAGTCAAGCAAGCTTTTTTCAATTTCTATTTCTTCCCTGTACACCCCCATTGTATAGCTTAAACTCTTAAAAATATAGTATGATATCCCAATTGGAGTTAGTACTCTCATAGTGAGTGAAAGATTATCATAGCCGAAAACATTTGCAAAGAATAACAAATATTTGAAGTATAACAGTATCCCAATACCGGATATTAACGAGATTGACAGATAAATTCTTCGAGAGTTTAGGTTTTCTGTACTGCCTATTCGCTTTGCTACTAAAAAATCAATCACACTTATAGCTCCCAAAAGAAGTACATATAAGCCTGATAATTTATAGTAAAAGAACAAACTAAAAACAAGCAAAACAAAGTTTCTACTCTTTAGGTTTTTAAAAAAGTAGTTATACACTGCGTAAAAAACAGTGAATAACAGGAAAAACTCTATCGAATTAAAAGCTAAAGGTTCTGCTTTGTGATAAAAAAATATGTTTTGAAAGTCCAAGTCAGTATTATTTAGTGTAAATTATTAATGTATCTCCGGCTTTAATTTTATCGCCTTGAATGTTATTCCACTTTTTAATATCCGAGATACTAACCGAATATTTCTTAGCAATTCCCGAGAGCGTTTCTTTTGTTTGTATCTTGTGATGTACTGCTTTAGTATTTCCGCTTTGATTTTGCGATGTGCTCTGGTTACTATTACTCTTTGTTGTGCCGGTATTATTAGTTTGAGCTGTTGTTGTGGCGGTAGTTCCCGGACTTTTATCACTGTATATAACTAAAGTTTGACCGGCATTAATTCTGGAGGTCTTTAATCCGTTCCAAGTCATAATTTGTTGAACGCTTACTCCGAAAGTGGTTGCAATCGAAGATAATGCATCACCGGATTTCACTTTATAAGATTGAGATTTTCCGGTCTTTGTAGTGGTTGTTGTTGTAGTAGTTTTTGACTCAGTGGCATATCTCTGAGATGCGGGAGCCTTTGTTTCGGTTTTAGTAGTAGCAACAGGTTGTTCACTTCCGCCGCCGTAACTTGCGGTGTAAATTACCAATGTAGAGTTTGCATACACGATATCTCTTGTGATTCTATTCCAAGTTTTGAGGTTTGAAATTGAAACACCGTACCGGTACGCAATAGAACTGAGGGTTTCTCCGCTTCTTACCCTGTGATAAATTGCCGTTTGTGTTCCTGTTGAAGCAGTTTCGGTGTTTCTTGCAGGTGTTGACTTTTGATACTGAACACTTGCCACAATAATTAAACTTGAGAGTGAATCCAATGATTCAGAAGACATATTGTTCCATTCCATTATATCTTCTTTCTTAACACTGTAGCTTTTTGCAATTTTATCTAAGTCATCACCTTCGCGTACTTTATAAATTACTTTTGTACCGCCGGAGGCTGTTTCGTTAACAATAAAATCGTCGTGTGCGTTAGTTCCGGGGTCTAATACCTTTCCCGAAATCATAAATTTTTCATTCATGCCCCCCAAAAATTTCATATATGAATTTATAAAGGCATTAAAAAATAATTCACCTTTCAAAATGTATCCGCTATAAACAAGGTGAAGCATATCACGGGAGGATAAAGAACTTTTTAGCCATTTGTTCATGGAATACCTGCCACCCGATACATTATAATAATCGTAAAAAAGGCAATCTTTTGCAGCAGATATCTCAGACATCAGCTCAGCAAATCTCTTGCATGCGGCAATATTGTTTCTTCTAAAATATGAGTCTTGAGTTGTAATAAGCAATATCACTGTTTCGGGTGATGCTGTTTTTACAAAATCAATTATCGCTTCTATATCTTTTTTTGTTTCAGTTTCCGACCAATTAAATACTGCTAAATCGTTTATTCCAAGGTCTAAAACAAACAAATCAGGCTGCATATCTGCTATATGCCCGCCAAGATACTTTTGTTTGAAAATCGACTTTAACCCTGCACCGTTCACTCCGATACTATTATAAACCACACCGCCGGCACCGGCATGCTCCATAATTAGACCGTAGCATTCAAAACTTTCTTGTCCACTATTATTTTTGAGCATTTTGACTTCAAGCGACTTAATTAGCCCTTTATACTCAAATGTTACATAAGGCGTCATTTCACCGTCATTAACCGGAATTATAATTGTTTCGGCACCGTTATTGATGTTCACCGTAAGGTCAAATGAATTTGCATCCTTTCTGCAATAAATTTTTACGAGATTATCTTCTGTATAAAGCGGGCTATCATTAAATACGAATCTAAAGCTTGAGTTTGAAGCCGTAGTTTTAATGCTGTATCCGCCAATTCCGAGATCAACGGCAGGAACAGGTTGAATATTTCGCGAAGGTGTCCAAACTCCTGTAGCGTAAGTAACATAATCATACGCATTGTGAGTTTTTGCTGCTGCATAAGGGAAAACAAAGCCGCGCCCCCCTACACCAAAAACACCTTGAAATTGATTTCTTACAAATCCGGTAAAAATATCGGATTGAATGTGTGAGTCACCGATGTGTAAAACTGTGAATTTCTCGGTTTTTGAATTATTTAGTTTATCGAACAACTTTGCGGCGGTATAAAAATTGTTCCACTCTACAAAATTCTGTTCATAGCGGATAAAACCAAATTTCCTGTCGATAGTAGTGAACTTAGCAATTAAAGCGGTATCACCTAAATTAGCAGAAACAGAGGAAAAATCTTCATTATTATATCTTTGCTCTGTTTCGGTTAAAGAAAATCCCGGAAAATTGATTTTTTCTGCACCAAGAATTGAAGGCAAAAGCGAGAAAATTAAAACGGGTACCATTGCTTTACCCGGAGATAATCCTCCAAACCGTATTTTAAATTTCATAAAAACCTCATTTATAAACCTTTACGGATTTTGTAATTATTGAGTTCGGTCATTAAACTTTTGAAAAGTTCGCCGGCAACTAATTTCTGCCCCTTTTCTCTAATATGACCGTCTCTGGCGGCAAATCCATTGTTTGACCAATTAATAATAGAATTTGCACCCCCCATCATTTCAAATAATTCCCAATAGGCACAGCCGTTTGCAATAGCAGTCTTTTTAATAACTGCATTTAATTTCGGAATGTACGGGTTTGATTGATAACTTCCGTTAATTATTTTTCCCATATCGCCTACTCCGATTACAAGGATACTTGCTTCAGGAGCAGCTTCTCTGATATGTTTAAACACTTCAAAATACATTTCCTCCATTTTTTCAACCGCTTTGTCCGATTTTAATATTGGAGTAACATTCATTCCAAATTGAAGGATTATTAGTTTTGTGTTGAGTAATTTATATTGACTCGCCAAAAAAGAGGGGTCAATTAATCTCAGCCCATCACCGCTATGTCCGCGAATACCATAATTATCAATCTGAACTCCTGCTGTTGAATCGAAATAAATTCCGTAAATATCGGGACTTTTACCCCCTTCAAATTCAAATTTTAATTTTGGAGAGTATCCGTTTAAGCCGATGTTTAGTAATTTTAGTCCCTTACTTTCAGGAACTGTTTTCGAGTAAAGGTTTTTGTTATTTGAGCCAATAACATTGATGTCAAAATTTTCGGGAGCATCACCATATAGCAGGGTGATTCTACTGAAAGAGCCGAATTTTTGCATTCCGACAGTGAGTGAGGCAACCGGCATATACACTGTTTGATATTGAATGCTGTCTTTTTTCCCGTTTTTTTCCGGTTCATCCGGTTCATCCTGTAAAGACGAACTCATAAAACCGGCTTGTAAAACTTTTAAAGATCTGTTCTTCTTTGTTTTATAATTTGATGCAGAAAGTGAGTTTGAAGTATCCGGAACAATTGGAACGGGTACCTCAGGAGTTTTGGGAATTATTTCTTCGGTTTCATTATTTTCAATTTCAGTATCTATTTCTACATCAATTGAGTCACCATTTTTCTTTTTAGGTTTAATCTCAATTTTACCATATTTGGAGAATCTGAAAACTAAACCGCCAATTCCATACCTGCTCCCTCTAATTCTATTATTAAACACCGAATGCCGCTCCCAATTAGGCGTTGCATAAACATAGCTGCTCACATTATTAGTTATATCGATCAATGGAATAAAACCGGCACCGTTTCCGCCAAATTTTTTTTGAAACAATTCACGAAGGTCAGAAGTAATTCTATCTCCTTCAATCTGAGAGTCACCGTAGTGTGCTATTCTAACTAATTTAGAGGAAGATTCTTTAATCAGGGCTTCAAAAAATTTATCGAGGGGAGCTTCATCGCCAACAATAGGATTATCTAAGTATTCGGCTTCTTTAAGCGAACCATAGTTAGAATTATCCGTTTGATTTTGAGAATTTTTAAGTTGAGCTTTTAATAAGCTATCTGCTTTTTCATTATATGCGGTTACTCTAAAATCGGTTAATTCGTTAAATGAGATACTTTTGAGTTCAATTCCGTTTTGGCTTAAAGGAGAATTTATCTTAATTTGCGGATTAAGTATTGCAAAAAGTAAAATCAGAAAATTTACCGAAATCAAAATCAGAATTATTTCAACTCTTTTGTTTTTCATTTGTGCAGAAAAATGACCTTTTTAGAATCTTTGTGCTAAGTAATGGTAATAAATAACGCTTTAACTTAAACCGTTATTTCAATAAAACAAATCTAACAAATTATTATATAAGAAGATAGTAAAAAAAACGAAAAAAATATACCCAAATGAAAATTAATTTTAAGCAATTTATCATCTACCTGTTTTGCTTTTACTCTCTTTTAATAGTAAATGTTTCAGGACAAGTATTAAGTACTTTGACTTCAGGCGATTTAGTAAAGCTTGAAGAAAATTCAATATTTAACGGTGAAAAGTATCTACCTAAATCCTGTCTCTTATACACATCT
>JACSRR010000461.1 GCA_014879635.1 Ignavibacteriaceae bacterium
ATATTGTATTCAGTATATTGAATT
Source organism: Ignavibacteriaceae bacterium (assembly GCA_014879635.1). Classification (GTDB taxonomy): domain Bacteria; phylum Bacteroidota; class Ignavibacteria; order Ignavibacteriales; family Ignavibacteriaceae; genus BA9. The sequence goes on from JACSRR010000461.1 coordinate 25, forward strand.
AAACAAAGATACGACACCCTTTAGGGACGCTTAGGCAATTGTATGTTTTATTTACTAAAAACTTATGACGCCTTTAGCTTCATTTTAACAATTGAATATCAGTAAATCAAACATTAAAAATATGAGCTTCTCTTTGCACTCTGTGAGCTCTGCGGTTAAATTATTTTTTGCCACCAAAAAATCTATTAAGCCCAGACTTATTACTTAGTTTACTTTTTCCGGGTTTATCGCAAAGGACACGGAGCACAAAAAAATAAACCACAATAACCCGTAGAGACTCATTACGATTCGTCTATACACATCAAAAACCCACTAAAAAACAGCGGGAAATAATTAATAATTTAGTAAATTAGTGACAACCATATTTAGGACAATACACCTTGAACTTCGAACCTTGAACTTCGAACCCTGAACCCCGAACCCCGAACCCCAAACCTCAAACTTTTTTCAGCTATAAAATGCACCCACTTTGCGGTGAATAATCACGGTAATTAAACTTATACTTTTTTTGGCTAAAAATCCCCTAAGTGATGCGCCACACCCAAACCGTCACCAATTGTGAGCAGAGTGGTTTTAAATCCGGGAAGGGAAGCAAACTTCTTGTTAAATTCGCGGATTATACCGGTTGTTTTTTCATAGTTTGGGGCTACATTTTTTGATGCAGTATTTCCGTGCCACAATAAATTATCCGCAACAATTATACCTCCGGTAGCTATCAAATCTACTGCCAACTCAAGATACTTGAGATAATCCTCCTTATCAGCATCAATAAAAATTATATCAAACTTCTTATCCAGTTTAGGCATAATTTTAAGCGCATCCCCTTCTAAAATTTCTATCTTACTCTCAACACCCGCTTTTGATATAAAACTCTTGGCATATTCAATGTTCCCTTTACTCATTTCAAGAGTGGTAACTTTGCCGCCTTCCGGTAAATTTCTCGCAAATCTGATTGCTGTATAGGCTATTGCGGTTCCAATCTCTAATACATTTTTAGGCTGTTTAATTGTAACTAATAACTCAAGAAACTTTGCCGATTGCATATCCAAAATTGGAATCGATTTTAACTTGGCAAAAGATTCCATTTCAAACATTAAACCGTCGGTTTCGCTGAGCAAATTATCTACATATTCAACTTGCCCGGGATATACAATATTTCCGGATGTCATAACTAATTCTCTCTTATTTTAATAAATTTTTTAATGCGGCGGGTAACTCGGGAAACTTGAAATTAAACCCTGATTCTTTTAAAACTTTCGGATAAACTTTTTGACTCTCTAAAACTGTGCTTGCAGATTCTCCCAAAATTAATTTAATCACAAACGAAGGCACCGGAAATATATGCGGTCTCGAAATCGTTTTTCCCAAGACGGATGCAAAGTGTTTCATTTTTACGGGATATGGCGATGTTCCGTTTATGGCACCGCTTATTTCTTTATGTTCAATTGCAAACACAAATGCCGCAGCTAAATCGTTAATGTGTATCCACGACATCCACTGTTCGCCGCTTCCAATCGGTCCCCCTATAAATAATTTAAAAGGCAGTAGCATTTTTTTTAACGCACCCCCCTCAGCCGTTAGAACAACCCCAATCCTCATTCTAACTTCACGCATTCCGTGTTCACTTGCTTTAACAGCTTCATTTTCCCAAGCCGTGCAAACTTCGGGCAGAAACCCTTTACCGTTTGTATCGCTCTCATTTTTTTCAAACTCGCCGGTATCACCGTAATATCCGATGGCTGATGCGCAAATAAATGATTCCGGCTTTTGCTCGCAATTTGAAAGAGCCTTTATAAGCGCCGAAGTTGTTTTTGTTCTACTTTCGATGATTACTTTTTTATAATCGTCGCTCCACTTTTTATCAATAATACCTGCTCCCGATAAATGAATAACCGAATCAAATCCTTCAACCTTATTCGAAAATCCGGCTATGCTTTCTTCAGAGTAGTTCCACTCGATATAACCGGATAAGCCCGGTAATTCTTTTTTAAGTTTAACTAAATTCCTGCCAAGAACGGTAACTTCAAATTGATTTGCTTTAAGCTCATTTACAATACTTTTCCCCGTTAAACCGGAAGCCCCCGAAACTAAAACTCTTTTCATACTCAATTAAACCCTTTTTTTAACATTTTTTTGATTTGATTTGCAATATTAACCGCGTGAAATCGCGAGTTTTCAATGAACCATTTCCTCGTTTCTAATCCACAACAAACAACACCGGCAAGAAAAATACCCGGAACATTGGTTTCAAACGAAGTAGAATTATAGAAAGGTTCGTTGGTTTCGTCGTTTTGAGTTGATATACCGCAACTTGCAAGAAATTCGAAATCAGGATGGTAACCGGTCATTGCAAGAACAAAATCGTTTTTAAGAACAATTTCTCCGTTTGGAGTATCTATTGTGACAGTATCCTCTCCGATTTTATTAATCTTACTTTTGAACAGTGCATTAATTGAACCATCGTTAATTCTATTTTCGATATCCGGTTTCACCCAATATTTCACATTAGGGTCAATACTTTCTTTAAGGATAACCATTGTTACATTAGCTCCTTTTCGAAAAGTTTCTAAAGCAGCATCCACAGCAGAATTACCCCCTCCTACAACAATCACATTAGTATCGGCGTATAGATGGGGGTCGTCAAAATAGTGCTTTACTTTAGGGAGATTTTCACCGGGAACATTTAATAAGTTCGGAAAATCGAAAAAGCCGGTAGCTATTATTACTACTTTCGCATTATAGACATTTTTTTCTGAAGTAACTGTGAAATTTCCGGACTCTCCTTCTATAGTTAGTACCTTTTCGTAAAGATTAATATTCAACTTTTTTGTGCTCTTAACTCTTCTGTAATATTCTAAAGCCTCTGACCTGACAGGTTTAATTCCGTGAGAAATAAATGGTACATCGCCTATTTCCAACCTTTCCGAAGTTGAAAAAAATGTCATATTTACCGGGTAATTGTAAATCGAATTTACTAAACAACCTTTCTCAATCACTATGTAATCCATATTTTTGGCTCTACACTCAACCGCACAGGCTATACCGATAGGACCCGCACCCACAATCAAAACATCATACATAATTTTTCCGCTTTTAATTGTAAACACTTTTTAAAAAACTTTTGTTACAAATTAAACAAGATTAAAACGGATAATTAATGGAAAACGATAAAAAATATTTTACCCCCCAAGAAGCAAATAAAACTC
>JACSRR010000450.1 GCA_014879635.1 Ignavibacteriaceae bacterium
CGACCCAGTCGGGATTGTCGGGAACGATGACAGTTGAAAGTGAAAGTTAGCCAGATTGAGTTGGGATACAACTCTTAACCCCAATCATTATGTACCTTCGGCAAATCAGTTGAGCGTTGAACCGGTTAATGAGCTATAGAATAGTTTTCAACTAATTAAAACCTCAAAAATTACTATAATTTTAATATTTTAAGAAGTAATTTTAAAAATTTTAGAGGCAATATTTTCTGTGTCGCAAACCCCTTTGATGGTTCAGTACTACAAAATCAAAAAAGAAAATCCCGAAACAATACTACTTTTTAGAGTCGGCGATTTTTTTGAAACATTTGAAGATGACGCAAAATTAGCCTCAAGGGTACTCGGAATCACATTAACAAAGCGGTCAAACGGAGCTGCGGGCGATACACCTTTAGCCGGATTTCCTCATCACGCTTTAGATAATTATTTGCCTAAATTAGTGAGGGCGGGATACAGGGTTGCTGTTTGTGAACAGGTTGAAGACCCTAAAAAAGCTAAGGGAATTGTTAAAAGGGAAGTTATAGAAGTTGTTACTCCCGGTGTTGTTTTTTCAGATAAGATTCTTGACCACAAAAAAAACAACTATTTAATGGCTATGTATTATTCGGGTGAATTGTGCGGGCTCTCTTTTTGCGATGTATCAACCGGTGAATTTTATCTTTTCGAAACAAATGCAAATGACATTAAAAGCGCCGTTGAATTGGTTAATCCTTCCGAAATTTTGGTACAGAAAAAGAATAAAGATTTCTTTTACGACATCATTAAATCAACCGGTTCGGAAGCACGAATTCAAAAAGTTGACGATTGGATATTCAATCTGGAATATGCTAAAGAGAAATTAGTAAGTCAATTTAACACAGCATCAATTAAGGGATTCGGGATTGAAGGAAAAAATCACGGAATTATTGCTGCAGGTGCTGTTGTAAATTACCTGCAAGAGACACAAAAAGCCAATTTAAGCCATATCACAAAAATTAGTCTCTACAATGTATCCGATTACATGATTTTAGACGCATCAACCAAACGGAACCTCGAAATTATCTACTCTATGAATGATTTTTCAAAGGAAGGTTCTTTGTTTGGCGTAGTTGATAAAACATTTACTCCAATGGGGGGCAGACTGCTTAAAAAATGGCTATCCGCTCCGTTAAAAAAACTTGAACCTATAAATGATAGATTAAATGCCGTTGAATCACTCTATAATGATAAAATTACTTTAGACGCAATTTCATCTTTCCTTTCCGAAATAGGTGATCTTGAAAGATTAATTTCGAAAGTTTGTACGGGCAGAGTAAATCCCCGCGAAATCTCAGCACTTAAAACATCGTTAGAAAAAATTCCATTAATCAAAACTGTACTCGCAGACTCAAATTCCCCCGTATTACAAAAAATATCTGCAAACTTAAAAGGGCTTGAGCATATTATATCCAAAATTGCAACCGGATTAACCGATAACCCTCCGCTTGCTCTTTCGGATGGCGGTGTAATCAGAGCCGGATACAGCCCCGAGCTTGATGACCTTCGCGAAATAAAATTTGAGGGAGATAGTTGGCTCAAAAAACTTCAGAATAACGAAAGGGAAAGAACCGGTATTTCTTCGCTTAAAATTATGTTTAACAGGGTTTTCGGGTATTACATTGAAATTAGTAATGCAAACAAAGATAAAATTCCGGATGATTATATCAGAAAGCAGACTCTTGTAAACGCCGAAAGATATATTACACCCGAATTAAAAGAGTTTGAAGAAAAAATATTAAACGCTGAAGAGAATATTGCAAAATTAGAGTACGAACTTTTTAACGATATTAGATTTTATATTGCTTCCGAAACCGAATCAATTCAAAAAAATGCAAGTATAATAGGGATGCTTGATTGTTTAGCTTCTTTTGCAATTTGTGCTATTGAAAATAATTATGTTAAACCGGAAGTACATGCCGGTTACGCACTTGAGGTAATAGAAAGCAGACATCCCGTAGTTGAAAAGATTTTACCGCCGGGCGAAAAATTTACAACTAATGATTATAAGTTAGACCAAGACGAAAACAGGATCATAATATTAACGGGTCCTAACATGGCGGGTAAATCAGTTTATCTTCGTCAATTAGGGTTAATAGTACTTTTAGCTCAGAGCGGTTCTTTTGTACCGGCAAAAAGTGCCAAAATTCCGCTAACAGATAGAATATTTACTCGTGTGGGAGCCAGTGATAATATTACTGCGGGAGAAAGTACTTTCTTAGTTGAAATGCACGAAGCCGCCAATATCTTGAACAATGCTACACCAAAAAGCCTTGTTTTACTCGACGAAATTGGTAGGGGCACCTCAACCTTTGACGGACTTTCTATTGCCTGGGCTATTACCGAATTTCTTCACGAAAGTAAAGACTGTGCGGCAAAAACTATCTTTGCAACTCACTACCACGAATTAAACGAGTTAGCCGAAATTTACCCGGGTATTCAAAACTACAGGGTACAAGTTAGAGAAACAGGGGATAAAGTTATTTTCTTACATAAAGTAAGTGAAGGGAGTGCAGATCACTCTTACGGTATTCAAGTAGCAAGAATGGCAGGGTTACCGGTATGGGTTACTATAAGAGCTAAAGAAATTCTCTCAAATTTAGAAGGTAAAGAGTTAACTCCTTACGAAGCTAAACAACAAAAGAAGAAAAAAGTGAAGAACGACACCGGTTTTTACGAAGTTAGTCTCTTTGAATTTAAAGACGAGGAGTTAAGAAAAGAAATTTCGGACATTAATTTAGACAACCTAACACCTATTGAGGCTTTAAATAAACTTGACCGGCTTAAAAAGAAAGTTAAAGAAGATAATTAAGTATTAAGAACGGGATAAGTTTTGTAGAAAAAATTACGATACTAATGCCGGTTTTTAATTTTGAAGACTACAGTAAAAAGATCATAAACTCAAATAAATGTACTAAAATTCCCTAAGATTTCATAAAATTAGATAACCTGTTATTGTTTTTTTAACCCATAAAAAAAAATTATCTTCTCAACCCTTTCTCCGACTATTAAAAACTATCTACAACCAAATAAATATCATATTTATATGGCACAGGTATTTTGTGCCTACATAACCCTGAGATGATTGAAAATTTGCCTAATTCACTTTAGTAAAAACAGGTAACAAAGTTACCATTGAAAATATTAATTACTCAATCAGAAGAATAAATTTTCATTTACCAAAA
>JACSRR010000284.1 GCA_014879635.1 Ignavibacteriaceae bacterium
CGGTATTGTATCAAAATGAGGTTTACATTGATTCATTTAACACAAGAAAAGATCAATTTGTTATTGAAGTAACCAATCCCGATTACAATTTCCCGGAAAAAATAAAAGGTGTTTTGCAATTTTATGAATATAACTTTGATATAAGCCGGATTGATAAATATTTTAAAGGAAATACAGTTCCGGAGAATGAAAAAGGTAATCAAGCAGGCAAATTCGCAAAAATCTTTTTGTATAATTATAGTATTTTTTCTTCCGATACTCTTGTTTCCGGAGCAATACACAAACTTTTAAGCCTTGAAGAGACCCTAGTTTTTGCACCTTTCGAGTTTGAGTTTGTGAGTGCTGCTATTAAACTTTTGAGTGTTGAAAATTTATCCGATGATAATCAAAAAATAGCCTACAGTATTCTAAAAAGTTGGAACGGAATTTCAAATGCCGAACTTCAAGCCCCCCTTATAGCAGAAACATGGGTTAATGAGTTTTACAAAAGAAAATTTCATGAATTCTTTTCACTTGATTCTTATTTTCTAATGAGAAACCTTTATGGATTTCCTTTTACATTTGCAGAGTTTATGATTAGAAATCAAAATCCTTCAGATCCGGTAAATTACTTTACTTCTACATCAAACCTCAAAGATGTTGTACAAAGCTCATTTAATAATGCAATTTCATTATTAGAACAAAAATTTGGGGAAAACATTGTTGTATGGCAATTAAAAAAGATAAGGATGAAAAATTTAGCTCACATATCACACACAAATTTTGACGATTTAGGCGGTGCATTATCCTCAATTTGTTTTTACGACGAAATTACCGAAACCGGTTCTGCTGCAATATTTGTAGAATTGAACGGTTCCTTATTTCTAAAAACATTCAACAGAGAAAATTTCTTTCATAGTGATTTACCAACTTCGGCTGTGTTAAACTTATCACATATTGGAACCGGTAAAAAAGCTAAATTGAGTCTAGTTCTATTTTGAGTGAATTTGAATATAAAATATTGTTAATTTAAAATATTAAATAATAATTATTAGTTATTAACCTCCAAAGATTATGAAAAATATACCATTTTACCTGTTTTTAGTGACGCTGTTTTTAATATCCGGCTGCAAAAAATCTGAAACACCTGTTACTCCTGACGGAAGCACCGCCGGCGAGATAACAATTAGCGGAAAAGTTTTAGACTTTAGCACAGGTGCAGGAATTGATAATGTAGCTATAATTATTCAAGGAATTACAGGCGATACTACAGTATTAAAGAGTACTGCAACAACAAGCACCGGTTCATATTCATTGAAATTTAGTATTACTAAACCGGGTGATTTGAAAATTCTTGCTCAAAAAGAGGGCTATTTAGCCGATAGTACTGTTGTTTTTGCAACGGCAGGAAGAGAAATTACCGCTTCGGATTTATTAATAAAGCAATCAGGAACTGCACCGGGTGCAAAAAGGAGTCCTGCTGCAGTTTATCTTAAAGAAATATCTTTACCTGTAATTGGTGTTAGAGGAAGCGGTTCTCCGGAAAATACTGAAATAACATTTGTTGTAGTTGATTCAGTTGGGCGTCCTCTTGATTTGTTAAATTCGGTTACGGTTAATTTTAGTTTTGGATCTAATCCGTTAGGAGGTTTAAAAATGGATCCGGCATCAGGTAAAACTGACGCTGCAGGCGAGGTGAAAACTGTTTTAACCAGCGGTACTATTGCAGGTGCAATACAGCTTACTGCACGAATTGGATCAGGCGCTGCTGCAGTAACTTCAATTCCTGTTGCAGTCACAATTCACGGTGGTTTACCTGACCAAGACCATTTTTCTATTGCCCCCGAGCTTTTTAACATACCCGGTTGGCATATTTTTGGAGTTGAAGATAAGGTTACTGCTTATGTAGGTGATAAGTATTCTAATCCTGTTCGCCCTTCTACTCCGGTTTATTTTAACACAACTGGCGGTATTATACCCGGTTCTGCTCTTACATCAGATAATGGATTAGCAACAGTTGCACTTTATTCTGCTCTTCCAAGACCTATTCACCCTACACTCGGAAACGGTTTTGCAACAGTAACAGGGTTTACAGCCGATGAAAATCAACAACAAGTGAGTAGAAGCATTATATTGCTATTTTCCGGTCCCCCAATTGCCAGTTTAGCGCCAACAACATTTGATATACCTAACTTAGGAAGTCAAGTATTTAATTATGTTGTACAAGATATCAACGGCAATCCGTTAGTGAAGGATACAAAAATTACAATTAAAGCCGAAGGAGACAATATTAAACTCTTAGGTGATGTTGAAATAACACTTCCCGATACTCAAAGTCAGGCATGGACACAATTTTCATTTATATTATTAGACACCGAAGAAGAACCAAAATCAAGGTTAGTAAGTTTAACTTTAGAGGTTGACGGTGCAAACGGTAAGGTAAATTTCACAATTTACGGCACTGTTCGCTAAATTTTAATAAACGGTAAGAAAAAAGCTGTTTTCAAAGAATACGCTGAATATTCATTTTTAAGATACTTATTTAAGAGCCTTTCTTCCTCTTTTGCTCTCAAAATTAAAAGAGGAAGACTTCCAAATAAAGTTAAACCAAAGATTAAGGGGTTCAATAGGGCAATTCCGCAGCATAAATCTGCAACAATTTGAAAGAAATATTGTGGATGCCTTGAAAATTTGTAGAATCCTTCAGAAATAACTTGATGTTTTTTAAAGATTACTATCTCTGTAGAATAGTTTTTGCCAAGTTTTTTGTAGGAAACTATCTGAAAAAACGAAAATAGAGCAAAAAATAGAGCTGCCGCCCATCTTCCGCTTTCAGGTATTAAACTTTCGGGAATCCAATTAGTTACACCGAATACCGCTATAACCTGAAACAAGGAAATCAGAGCCAAAAATAGGGGTGGTGTATTTTGAAGATAAGAATTAGACCTAAATTCAGGTTTCGTAATTTTATCTTGAATACCTTGCTTTGCACCTCCTAGGTTTCCTACAAATACCGAAACAATAACTATTAACACGAAAATATTCAACGGTTCCATTGATTTCCTTGAATTAACAAATTTTAAGTCGTCTGAAATTTTTATATTTATACAGTAAAATTACAAGTTTTTAGCAGTTGAACAATATACCGGATAACAACAGTCAATCTGTACAGAGTATTGTGCATGACCTGAACAATCTTTACACAATAGTCTTAACTAATGTAAAGTTGCTCAGTCTTGATAATATTAATGAACCGGAACGGTCAAATTATTTTTTAAATATCGAAAATTGTTTAAAAAGAGCAATTGAACTAACAAAATCTCTCACCGGTTCGAAAATAGTACCGGGTAAACTCTCAGAAAAAAAATACTTCACTTTCGAAAAACTTATCTCTGAAGTTGTAAACTCTCTTGTATTTGAAGAAGGGATTGAAATAAAGGTTGATTTTACTTGTGAACAGAATTTAGCAGAAGTTTATGCAAACGAAACTGAAATTTATCAGGTTGTCTTAAATTTGCTCGTTAATTCTATTCAAGCAATTAATAAAAAAGGGACAATTACCGTTTCTGCCTCTAATTATCCGGTTTCGGAAGAAATTAAGAACGGGGATAATTCTATACCTCACGGTCAATATGTTAAAATTTCGGTAAAAGATTCCGGATGTGGAATTCCCAAAGAAAATCTAGCCCAAATATTTGATGTAAATTTTTCAACCAAATCCCGTGAAAAAAATTCGGGAATAGGGCTTTCAAATGTTAAAAAGATTGTTGAGTCGCACAACGGACATATTACGGTAGATAGTTCGGTAGGAGAGTGGACAGAATTTTCTTTATACTTTCCGGCAAAGAAGAATGTGCACCGTGAACCGGGAACGAAAGCTAAAATATTGTTTGCCGATGATGATAATCTTCTTAGAGAATTAATTTGCGAGCTGCTTGTTTCTCATGGTATCGAAGTTGTACAAGCAAAAAACGGATTAGAAGCTTTTGAAATTATCGAGAAGGATAATTTTGATCTTATAATTATCGATTACAATATGCCGTTGAAAAATGGGTTGGAAACAATAAAGTTGGTTAGAGAGAGAGACCCGGCAATTCCTTTTGTGCTTTCTACAGGTTCTATCATTGCCGATAGTTTAATTGAACACGAGAAGTTGAATGATGTTGAAATATTATTAAAACCGTATGGATTAACCGATCTATTGCATATTATTGAGAAAAAAGTTTAAATATTACATGTGCAATACTTTTCTTATCGAAATCAATAACTCATCTAAATCATAGGGCTTAGTAATAAAGTCACTTGCTCCTAATTTTGCAGAACGAATAGCTGAGCCAATATCAGCATAAGCTGTAAGAACAATAATTTTTACCGGATTTTTCTCTGCTGCAAGGAGTTCAAGCACATAAAACCCATCTTTTTCAGGCATATTCAAATCAAGTAAAAGTAAGTCAATTTTGTTATTCTTTAGATAATCCAAGCCTTCTACGGCACCGTATTTAGCTTCAGCGGTGTATCCGACTTCTCGAAGCTCTTCCTTGAGTATATCACTCAATTGTATATCATCGTCAATAATTAAAATAGATTCCATTTAATTTTCCGGCAAAATTCAATTAATAACTTATTGCTCTTTTTCTTCTTCTTCAATTAATTTATATGTTTGAGTTTTAATTTTGTTTAAATCATTTCGATTTTGCTCTTGCTTATCACGAACAACATTTTTTGATTTTAATGCATCAAACCTGTCTTGTAAAGTAGGGAGAAGTTCAGCTTTAATAACAATAATGATCTCTTTTTTGGTAACTCTAATTTGATCACTTCCGGTCAAATATCTTATACCCAAAACCCACCAAGGCAGGTCTTTAAGAAACGGAATTCCGGTTCTGACTTTAGTTTCATCATTAATAAACAGCCCACCAATAACTGTTTCTTCACCGTTTAACATTAAAACTTCAGTTTCGGCTGAAGTTTTCCTGACTTCGGTTGTAACATCGGAAGGGAAAAATGAACTTCTTTCAACATTCAATTTGAGTAATATGTACTCCAAGTCATCTTCCGAATACACATACGGCGTACATTTAATGATTGAGCCCGTAGCGAAAAATTGATCAGTAACATTACCGGCAAAATCTCTCTGTTTGATTGAAAAATCAGACCCTATCTGTATCTTTCCCTCTTGTTTATCTCTGACTACTATCGAGGGACTTGCAATTATCTCTCCGATATTGTTTGATTCAAAGAATCTGAAAACACCGAGAATATTTGCCGAAAAATCACCCAAATCAAATTTTGATTCAGTAATAAAATTAAAATCAGACGGGTTTTTTGACGGGTCGTCAATATTTTGTCCGAAAGTTTTCATATCGCCGCCAAAAGATGAGGTACCGTCACTGAGAATTGCTTGCCAGTTAATTCCGATATCCTTTGATTTTGCTGCATCTGCTTCAAAGAAAATGACCGAAATTTTTACTTCACGGGAGCCAACCGATGCATATATTTCTTTAGGAAGCGGCTCAACTTTTTCCGGTTCTCCCGGTACTTTTACAATAATAACATCTGGTTTCTCTTCAAAAATTAAACCTCTAAACCTTACAATCATCAAAAGGGCTTTTTTGTATGGGATTTTATCAATCTCTATGCCAATTGCTTCTTCACTTTTGTATGTTGAAACAATTCTCTGTCCGGTCATTTTTTCTGATACTGTATTAAGTACTTCAATAGCCGCATCAAAACTAAGAAATTGAGAAAGGCTAACCAGTTCATCGGGGTTAACATATTGATTTAATTCTTTTTCAAGGTCTCTTTGTGCAGAAGCAGTTGTAATGCAAAGACTAAAAAGAAACAGAAACGCTATAAAATTTTTCATAACGAATTCCCTTTGGGTTTGGGGTTTAAGTTATTTGAAAACAAACTGAGTTCGATTTTTTCAACAATTCCCCCTCTGTTAATAACAAATTGAGCCGAGTTTTTTTCCCTGTCTATTTTGGTTAAAAATCCTAAATAAACGGGGTCTCCTTCAGTTAAATAAAAGGTTTTTGAATTATCACTCATTACAAATATTCCGTCAGGGAGAATAGCTAACAATTTAGCACCGTTAACCTCAAGAAGTTCTTCTATGTTCGGTTCTATGTCATTTCTTAGTAATGGGTAAAAAATATCATAATTTAAAGTTGTTCTTAGATCATTCTCGTTAAAAATTGTTGAAACAAACCTGTCATCAGGCGAAGAATAGACTTTCACTTCAAAATTAAAATTGAGTAAAAATCTCGGTTTTTGTTGTTTATCAAATATTACAGTTGAATTAAGGTCTATTTTCTTAATCTTTTTTAATTCTTTACTTTGTTCAATTGCATACATTACTCTATATAAAAGCATAAAATCAGCTTGCCCGGCAACAATATAGTCATAAGTCATAAAAATACCGTCTTGAGAATTACCTTTATATTCAACATTTAACGAGTATAAATCGGTAAATCCTTTAGATTGTTCAGAAAGAAAAGAGTAAAATTTAGCTTGATGTACATTTTTTGGTACATTATACTTTCTATTTGCTAATAATGAATCCAAAATACTAAATTTAAATATCAGATCTTCTAATTGTTCTTTCAATTGATTTGGGTCATAAAGAGCATTTTCTTGTTCTAATGCTACCAATTCTTTAGTTTTTTCTTTGATTTTGCCCGATTGAAAAAAGAAAAAGATAATAGCCCATATCACGGGTATCATCAATAGAAAGCCGGCTAAAATCAGAGTATTTTTTAGTTTTCTATTCACTGACTTTGACCTGCCTCTCTATTTTTTGGAGGTAAAATCATGATAAACCTGTAAACAGTTTTATCATTTATTTTTTCTGAGTTTAACGAGTTTAAAACAGCTCCGGGGATGGATTCCGTAAAATTGGAAAGTATCTCGCGGCTCAAGGATTGCCCTGTGAGCACTGTGGTGCTATCTTCTTTAACGGTCATACCCAATATCCACAGGTTCCTTCTTAGCTTAATATAGGTAGTCATATTCTCTAATTGTTCACTGTAAACACCGGCATCGGCAGTAATTTCGGCAAGGATAGTTTCAGTTTCGTCAAATCCCCTAATTTTCCCTTCATATTCCGAAATTTGATTTAGTAAATCCTGGTTTTGTCTTTGTTTGTCTTTTAGAACACCAATTTTTGAATCAAGAATTTTAATTTCGTTTATGTTGTCTAAAATATCTAATGTAGCTAAAAAAGAAGCGCCGAAAATTAAAATTAAAACGATATAACCGTGCCATGCAAGCGGGAAGGTCTTTTGTCTTTCTAAAATCGATTTAGGAACTAAGTTAATTCCTTTGTATTTTTTGTTCAGTTCATCTATATACTCATAAACGGCGCATATAGGAACACTAAAAAATGACATTTCGGCTTCAGTTTCCCTGTCAAGCATTGAAGTATCAAGGTAATCAAAGTCAATTCCCGAAATGCGGGTTTTGGGGAAATAATCCTTCATTGTATCAATTAATTCGGCAGAAGTATCTTCACCACAAACCACAATATTATCTAAACGGGGAATTTCACCGTTTTCCATCTCCAATAAAATACGGGATGCAAATACATCGTACGAACCTGCGTTAAGTTTACCGAGATTAAGCATAGGACCGATATGTTTAATCTGGTCACCCATCAAAAATATCATTCTACTGTACTCTTTGCCCGTATAGAAAATCAGGGTAAAATCAGAGATTGAAAAATTAAAGTGTTTTGCAACATAGTAGAATAATGAAGTATCTGCAGTTTTAACAGCTGGAATTTTAAAGTTTTTTTGAAGGTTAGCTGCTGCTAAGCGGTCAACTAAGTCAATATAAGAAGTATCATTGCTGGGCACAATAGTAAGTTTGCCACCGTCAGCCATCTCTAAACTATTGTCAGTTAAATCAATTTTCTCTATTACTTCTTTTTTGAATAATTGAGTTTCGCCTCTATCGGGTCTCTGAAAACTGACAATCGGTTCGGTAAGAACAGGAATAAAGACAGTTTTTTTATAATCAAGCCCTAAGCAAAGAGCATTTAAAGAGCGGATATATGCTTCGTCAAACCCGGCAGGTGGTAGCGAATCTTGAATACCTGTTAAATTTAATTCGCCCTCTAAGGAGATTGTGTCAGGTGATGCAACAGCTTCATATTTAGTAACTTCAAATGAGCCGGCTCGCATAAGTTTCAACCCGTCTTTAAGTACTTCAAAGACAGCAATTTTACTATCGGAACCTTCTAAATAGATGCCTACTGCATATTTTGGTAACATCAATTTATACCTAAGATCTGCTTTAAGCGTGATTTATTATTAGCGTAAGAAAGCGCCATTTCAAGAGAAATTTTCCTTGTTGTATAAAGATTTTTAAGGTCTTGTTCCATTGTGATCATACCCAAAGCCGAGCTTTGATTGATCATCATATAAATTTCTTGAGTGTTGTTGTTTTTGATAGCAGCTTGAACACTGGGTGTCATTAAGAGAACTTCCTTTGCCATCACCCGTTTACCGTCAAGCGAAGGAACTAATTTTTGAGAAACAACGGCAGTTAAAACATCTGCCAATCTATTTCTAACTCTGTCTTGCTCCGAAGGTTCAACCTCAGCAATTATACGGTCTAATGATTCAACCGCCGAAGAAGTGTGTAGTGTAGAAAAAACTTTATGACCTGTATCGGCAACTTCTAAAGCAGCCATAATAGTTTCAGGGTCTCTCATTTCACCAATTACTATAATATCCGGATCCTGCCTCAATGCTTGAATTACACCATCTTTAAATGTAGGTACATCCCTGCCAACTTCACGGTGCTTAATAATAGCTTTATTTGAGCTATGAACAAATTCAATAGGTGCGGCTATGATTATAATTTGACAGTTGTCAGTTTCATTGTGCATATCTACTAATGCGTCAAGAGTTGAAGATTTACCGGAACCTGTAATACCGGTAATTAAAACAATCCCTTGCTTAACATTGTGGTGATGCATCATTGCAATTGCATTCTGATTGATTCCGAGGGTGTTTATCTTTCTTATTTTTGATGAAATTGCACGCATATTTAAAGTAAGCGTATCTAATTCCATATAAGCATCTGACCTAAAACGGTAAAATGTAGAATCGGTTTCTGATTTGAATGTGTACGAAAAATCTAAGTTTCTATTTTTTAACAGGTCAGCCCGTTGTTGATCGGTAAGCATATTTAGAATGATAATTGCCATCTGGTCTATACTTAATTTGGGGAGTTCGGGTATTCTATCCTTTCCTCCGTAAACTCTTAACCAGATAAAACCTTGTGCTCCAAAGCCCCCTGCTTCAATATCAGAGGCTTCTTTTCTAAGCATTTCACTCAATACTCCGTTCATGAATCGTAACAAAGCAAGTTTTTGTTCCGGAGGTATTGCACCTACGGCTTTTGCAAAAAAAACAATTTTTTCTGCACCGAGAACAGAAACCGGAAGGAGTTTGATAACTCTTTCGGTGATATCCTTTGCGTCATTTATAATATTTTCAGTTAGTTGTATCATTTGTTCTCCGGAATCACTGTAAAGATAATCACAAAGATAATCTAAAGTTACTCTTTAATAACTAATTCAGTAAAAAATTATGCATAAATTGAGAGTATTTTTAATCCTCCATAGTTGAAGAGACAACTTCTTCAAACGATGTTAATCCAATTTTTACTTTTTCAAAACCTGACTCCCTCAAATTGAGAGTACCATCTTTTTTTGCTTGACCTCTTAGTCTCTCTTCGTTTACTTCTTCACCGGATTCAACAATTACTCTTCTCAATTCTTTAGTAAAATAGAGAGCTTCATGAATTGCCAATCTGCCTTTATAACCGGAATTAGAACATTTGGGGCAACCGACAGGTTCGTACAACTCATAAGTTTTCCATTCTTCTACATCCAATTCTAAAGACTTCATATATGCCTCATCAAGCGTTGTTATTCTTTTTTTACAATCGGGACAAAGTCTTCTAATAAGGCGCTGGGCAACAATCAAATTGATTGCATAAGCAATAAGAAAAGGCTCTATACCCATTTTAAATAATCTTGCAACAGCTGAGGGGGCATCGTTAGTGTGAAGTGTAGAAAATGTTAAGTGACCCGTGTTAGCTAATTTAATAGCAACTTCGGCAGTTTCTTTATCTCTCATCTCACCTACAAGCACAATATCGGGGTCATGTCTTAATATTGCTCTGATAGCTTGTTCAAAATTCATCTTATTACCAATTTTTAGCTGTCTTGACCCTCTAATAACATACTCTACCGGATCTTCAACAGTTAAAACATTCACTGTAGGGTCAATCACTTGATAGAGTGCAGCAACAAGTGTAGTACTTTTACCGCTACCTGTAGGACCGGTTAGGATAACCATACCTTGTGGCTTTCTGATAGAATTCTCAAATGAATCTCTTGCATAACCCGTTAAACCGAGTTTATTTAAATCGGTAATTACCTTTCTATCATCCAAAATACGAATAACGATAGACTCAAACTTATTTTTTAACTCAGTACCTACCATTGGTAAAACGGAAACTCTAAATCTTATGATGTGGCCGTCAATTTCTCTCTGAATAAAACCGTCTTGCGCTTTCTCTCTTTCAAATCTGTCTAAACCTCTTGAGCGGTCTTTAACAACAGCGATAACAGCTTCGGGAAAAGTATTATCTTGAGTGTACCAAATCTGCAAATTACCGTCAATTCTGAACATAATATCGGTTCTACTTGCACTCATCGGAACAATGTGAATATCAGAAACACCTTTTCTAGTGCCTTCTACAAGAGCTGCTTCAATTAAGTTGATTAACGCACTTTTATTAATTTCTGCTTCTAAAGCTTCTTCGTCAAGAGATGCTTCCTCTTGAGCAAAATCCGAAACTAATTCTTGCGGGGCATCTTGTAGATTTAAAAGGAATTCATTTTGAGGAGGAGTAATAATCTGAACAAGTTTCTCGTATTCACTCTTTTTAATATAAGTTACTTCGTACTTTTTAGCTTTCATATCAAAAGCTATTTTCGAAATCTTCTTATTTGTAGGGTCAACGGCGGCTAAAATCAATTTATCTTTGATTTTAGTGTCATACATAAAAGGGATTACTGATTGTTCACTAAGCTGTTTTTGAACATTTTCAGGTAAACTTTTAACGAGTCTTTTAATTTCGTCAATTCTTTCAGGTGGAAGTGCTTCTCCGTGTGCTTCAACTTCACGGAAGGCATATAGTGAGGCTACCTCTTTAAATATTACATCGTGATTGAAACCAAAATCATCAACGAGTATCTGGGCTAAATTTCTTTTCAGTTTTCCATTATCATTAGACTTAGTCGCTAAAGCCTTTTCTAATGTCTGAATGTCAATTATGCCTTTCCTTAAGAGAGTAAATCCGATTTTATCTGAGGCTTCGAGTGTAGTATCGAACATAAATTCTCTTGTTGGTTAATGTAATTTTCAATTTGACCAATACCTTGAACTTTAGGACTAACGGTTGCCGTTTCTGCAGAAACCACGGTGAGTAGCGTCATAACAATCATAATAAACAGAGCGATAAAAACCTGAATAAGTTCAATAATTGTTTTGAGTTTATAAACTGTTTCGCCTTCATAATAATTTGCAATCTGCAACATACTGTTTTTAATATTACCGGTTTCTTCTCCTGAGTGAAGGCGGGCTAAAGCTGTCTCGGTAAATACGCCGGAGGCTGTGAGAGCATCGGTAATACCGGCTCCTTGTTTAGTCATTAGAGGGATAGCCACTTTTTTTATTCTATCCTCAAAATAAAGATTATCTGTTGCTTCTGCAGATATTCTGAGTGGAGTTATACTTTCGGCAGAACCGCTATATAAAGTGTAAAACACACGGCAAAATACTTCAATATTTGTTTTATGTATCAAATTTCCCATTACAGGCATTTTCATAATATACCGGTCTTTGAAAAATCTACCTCCCGGAGTAGATAAATATGCAATTGCCGCAATTACAGGAGTTACAATTGCTCCGAAAACAACTAATGGATAATCAAGAATAAAATCGCTTATTTTAAGTGTAACAGCTGTCATAGGGGGAAGTTCGATACCGAAATTTTCAAACAACTTTGCTGTTTCCGGAAAAATATACGCAACATAGAATACAACAGCTAAAAGCAAGATGAATACTGTAATCATAGGTGTGATTAAAGCACTTTTTAAACTCTTTCTAAATTCTTGCTTTCTTTCAAGAAACTTTGCGGTTGCACGGTATATTTCAACCATATTACCGCTTTTAGAAGCCAAACCAAGCATAAACGAAGTAAACTTTCCGAATACCGCCTGATATTTGAGAAAAACTTGTTCGCTATCAACACCCTTTTTCAGTTCTGAGTTAATCTCCTTTAATGTTTCACGCAAAGTTTTGTTTTGCGTATCATTAATTAAAAGATTTAATATTTCACCATAAGGGAGTTTCTGGTCCATAAGCTCCGCACTGATTTTTACAAACATCAAGATGTCTTGATGCCCGGGTTTAGGTTGAAAATCTAATAACTTTGATCTAACATAACCTACAGAGTAACCAAGTTTAGTAAAGGCATCAATAACTTCTTGTTTATTAAATGCCTTCTGTTCGCCGAATACAGGTTTTTCAGTGCCTCTTTGTACTTTGTAAAGAAAAGTTGACCTCTTCTCAATAGCTTTTATAGTAAGCTGATTGGTTTCGGCAATTTTTTTAACTTTTTCTTTACCATCTCTAAATGAGGTGGCAGAAAGGGTACCGGTTATCGGTTGTCCGTTTGCTTTTGCAGCTATAAATCTTAATTCAACCATATACTTAAATATACAAAAAAGGCTGTTAAATAACAGCCTTTTTTTGAGTAAAATATTTTAAATTACTTATTTTACGATATCGCCGGCAGCAACATTTAATCCTGTACGGGTAATTGTACCGGTTACAGTTACTTTTCCGCCTGCAGCAGCATCAATTTGGGATGTACCAACAACTGTGATCGATTGAGCAGCAATTGTTAAAGCATACGCAGCATTTGGAGTGGTAGCTAAATTAGCAGCAATAACATATCCTGTGTAAGCGTTACCGCCGCCACCCATGTTTGTAGGTTTTAAATAATAGGCATTAGCGTCAGCTGAAATGTTTTGCATATCAGCAATCATTGCGTTTACATTTGCGTCAATTGAACTGGTTGAAAAAACATTCAATCCGACTACAACTGCGATACCAACGATGATAACACCGAGCACGATGAGTAATAATTGTTGTTGACCCATGAGGAATCCTCTCTTTTTTTTTAGTTAGTTGATTATATAAATAAAAATAATTAATTCGACTGTTATAATAAGAAATTTTTATGTAAGTCAAAATAATGTTTTTGTTAATTGACTTTAAATCACATGATTTTTTAAATCACAGAAAATTTTTGTTTAATGAATTATATAGGTGTATTTTCGTCACACCTATTCTTCAATTAAAAGTGTACCTCTCGCTATAAATTCTTTTGATGCTTCAAATCTTTGTTCAGGACTCGCAATTTTAAGATACTCGTTTGTCATTCTCTCGAGATTCTTAGCCAAATTTTGAAGAACCGTTTTAGCAACATCAGGGTTTTCTTTAATGAGCAGATCTATATCACCAGGTATAGGAACAACCGTTGTAGTTTCACCGGCTATCAATGTTGCTGTTCTAGGTTTTCCTAAAATAGCGCTCATTTCTCCGATAACTCCGCCTGTTTCTGAATATTCACTTACTTTAACATCGCGTTTATAAATTTCAATTTTCCCCTTCATTAATATTATAAAATGAGTAGAAGTATCTCCCTCTGAAACAATTACTTGACCTTTTTCGTAAATCATAATGAAAATTCCTTTAAAAAATAGCTCTAAAAATTTATTCTTCCAATTCCAAATTAGAACTTTCAGGATATACAACAACAGTTATGGTTACAGCGTCAGACCCCATCTGCCTGTTACGGTCTGTTCCAACAATTTTCAAACTGCCGGCGGTGACATCAGTGAGTGAGTAAATAGCGGTTTCTGATATTCTTAGTCCTTCGGGTATCCTGTAATTTAAAAATGAATTACCACCGCCTCCTGAACTGAGAGGCAATAACCAAAATTTACGGGCGTCAACTGAAATTGTCATAGCTTCATTGATCATTTGGTCTTTTTTAAAACTTTGTGCATTTTGTTGAAACATGTTGATACCTGTTATTACAGCTATTGCAACAATTATCACCGAAAGCACAATAAGAAGAAGTTGTTGTTGACCCATTTTATAAAACTTATGTTAGAGCTTTATTAAAATCCGGTTGTCCGGTTAAAATTTGTTATCAATTTACCAAAAATAAACAAAAAATAATATAAATATCAAAAAGAATTGACAGAATTGATTTTAATCACATTTTTTTATGGTTTTTATATTATTTGACTATTCTAAGTCTCTCTTTGATGAATAGACAAAACTTCTTTGCCTGTGTGTTTTTGGAAAACGACTTTTTAAACTTTCGCCGGTTAAAACCCCCGTTCCGATAATTTTACCGGCAAATTTAACTGCAACATCTTTTATTCCCGTAAACTCTACCAATTCAAATTCGTCTGAACCGCATAAACTTCCTGACATATAGTTATTCATTGCTTGTTCAGAATTTAATTCAGCAATATTTTTTGAAATCTCTTTACCTATTACTCTCGCAAAAAGCGGATTTAGAGTAAATCTGCTGTTTTTTTCTGAATTTCCGAACTTTGTTCCTATTCTTTCATAAGAAGCGGGTGATGTTGGGTTTAATTCACTTGAAGAGATAAAAAATTGGTCACCAATTTTAAAGAAATTAAAATCATCCCAATAATCATTATTTGTGCCGTAAGCATCATTAATTATATTGAGATAGGCTTTCATCTCTTTTTTTGAAACCGAAGCAATACTTGTAGCTTTTTTAAACTCTTCTCTTAAACTTTCGGTCTCACCTGTTTTGATCATTTTTGCAATATAAAAACCTTCTGATTTTGCCTCCCACGGGAGTATTCTTTTAGTTTTTGCAAGATGATTACTAAATCTTTTCCCATTTATATCAGTGTAACCCTCAACCGTTTCAACTCCCAGATCAAAATCTACAATTTCAACAGGATATTTAGCAATAGCCTTATCGACAATCTCTTCGTTTTCTTCATAAGTTAGAGTACAGGTGGAATAAACTAAAGTACCTCCCGGTTTTAACATCTTTATTGCAGAAACAATTAAACGGTATTGAAGTTGAGTTAACCCTTCAACATTTTTTTCGTTCCACCACAAATTTACTTCTGATTTTTTCTGCAAAATTCCGAGCCCGCTACACGGAACATCAACCAAAATTTTATCGAAATAAGAATTAAACATTCTCCCTAACCATTCACCTCTCTCATGTACAACTCCACAATTTAAAACATCCATTCTTTCTAAATTGAAAATTAAAGTTCTTAACCTGTCATTTTGAACCTCATTTGCAATCAATTCTCCTTGATTTTTCATCATAGCTGCAATTTGAGTAGTTTTGCTCCCCGGAGCAGCGCATAAATCAAGCACCGATTCTCCCGGTAATGGATTGAGTACCAAAGGAGGTAGCATAGAGGAGAGGCTCTGAATATAATAATAGCCGTTGTTATGCTCAAAAGTTCTACCCACTACACTTTCAGGGTCTTTTACGACTCTTAAAGCAAAATCAATATTCTTAACCGGTGAGGTTTGAATGTTGTAACGGGAGTTAAATATTTTTAGCAATTCATCCATTGAAGATGAAAGTGTATTCACTCTTAAATAAGAGAAAGCGGGTGTTTCAATTAAATCTTCGTAGAGTTTGGTATTAGTCTCTCCGAAAACCCGGGTTAAATAGTCTTTTATTCGTTCGTTCACTACTGACTTAGAATTTTTTCGTAATATTTTTCGTACATAGGTACAATTTTTTCTGCAGAGTAGGTATCAACTACCGATTTCCGGGCATTCTCTGAGAATCTTTTCATTTTCTTTTCATTAGTTAATAAATCGATAGCATATTTAGCCATTCTGTCAATATCGCCAAACTCGGCAATAAATCCGTTTTCATTTTGATTAATCAACTCGGGGAGTCCACCAACTGAAGAACTTATAACGGGAACTCCGCAAGAAAGTGCTTCTAAGGCAGCCAATCCAAAACTTTCTGATTGAGAGGGGAGTAGAAAGATGTCAGAACTATTTAAAATATCTGTTAAACCTTCCTGTTTTCCGAGAAAAAGTACTTTTTTCTGCAATCCTAAATCTCGAGCTAATCTTTCACAATCTGACCTTTCGGGTCCGTCTCCTACCAATATTAAATTAGTCGGGATAACATTATTTACTTTTTCGAGAATCCTGATTGTGTCTTGCACCCTTTTAACCGGTCTAAAATTTGAGGTGTGAACTAAAACTTTTTCATTATTAGGTGCAATATGACATTTAACTGAAGCCGGAGGAGCAGGTTTAAATAAGTCAATATCTACAAAATTTGGAATAACCTCAATTTCTTTCTTAGTATTGTAATTAGTTTCTGTTTTCTCTCTCAAATGTCTTGAAACCGCTGTAATACCGTCGCTTTTTTCTAAACTAAATTTAAGTAGATGCAGAAAAGATGGTTCTAATCCAACTAAGGTAATATCAGTACCTGTCTCTTATACACATCTCCG